>WTCI01000181.1 GCA_013138655.1 Desulfuromonadaceae bacterium
GCTGTTCGAGGGCAGATTTTCGTAGGTTTGAGAGCGAATAGCACCGCTATTTGTCGAAAACATACGGAAATATGAACCGATCAGACGGTTTCGCAGTAGGTTCTTGTATTGTCGGACAGCCTCCTAGATAATATATTTCTCGATATCCTTCACAAGCCGTTCTTCATTCGGAAAATGTCCGGTGGTTTTTTTCGAGAAGAACAGATCGCCGTCTATGGTGATTTCGTAAGCACCGCCATGTGATTCAATTAATTCCACTTCGGCAGCAAATTTTTTCGTCAGCAGTTCTGCCAGACCGGCAGCTTGGGGTCGGTAATTTCATTGCATGCAGAACTCTATGGTCACTTTCATTTTTCTCTCCTGTCGCGATAATTTTGATGTACTCGCAAAAAGTCATGAGATGGCTAAGCAAATGCTGACAGCTTAACCTCTTATTTCAGCCGACTTCGTTATATTCGCGGGCGCGAAATTCCACCCCCAACTCTTCTGCAACCTGTTTACAGGCAGCGATATCAATTCCCGGATAGGTGACCGCTGTCGCTGTCACATCCGGAATGTATTTACCTGCCTGCTGGAGAAAATCTTTGACAGCTTGATAGCTTTGTTCTCCGTAACTTGATTGACAGAGCCTCTGGTAGTCGGCGGCATTCGGGGCATTCAGCGAGATTGAAATCGTATCTATCAACCCCTGGAGTTCCGGTAAAATATTGCGGCCATGAACAAGGTTTGCCTGGCCGTCACTGTTAATCCGGACCCTGACCTTCTGTTCTTTCAGCCAGGTGGCAATTTCCTTGATAAGATCGAGACGTAACAGCGGTTCGCCGTAGCCGCAGAAAACCACTTCAGAATATTGTGCGGGGTCACCAATGGCGGCTTTCACCTCCGTTGCTGAAGGTTCGTGATCCAGTTTTAATTCATGCCCCTTGACGATAAAATCATTGAATTTGGCACAGAAAATACAGCGGTTGGTACAGCGGTTGGTGATATTCAAATAGAGGGCATCGCGAATCTGGTAGGCGATTTTTGTCTTCTGATCAACACTGCCGATGCCGAACAGGTCAAAACAGTTACGACTGGTGATCCGAGCCACATCTGCAATCGACAACCCCTTGAGCTCGGCAACTTTTTCTGCCGTGTAACGGACATAGGCCGGTTCATTCCGTTTGCCGCGAAATTGCTGTGGTGCAAGGTAGGGGCAGTCGGTTTCCACCAGCAGGCGATCAATCGGGATCTCCCTGGCGATTTCACGGGCAGCGTCGTTTTTCGGATAGGTGATGGTTCCGGGAAAAGAAAGATAAAAGCCGAGTTCGAGACACTTCCCGGCCATTGTCAGATCACCACTGAAACAGTGCAGGACACCGCCGACTTGAGAGGCATTTTCCTCTTCAAGGATCTGCAGAACTTCTTCGTGGGCATCACGATCATGCACAATAATCGGTTTGCCGACTTCTTTGGCCAAGCGTATTTGCTGACGGAAGGCGGCGCGTTGGATTTCGCGTGGGGAGCGGTCGCGAAAAAAATCGAGACCGATTTCACCGAGGGCAACAACTTTCGGTTGGTTGAGCAGTTTACGGAGTTGGTTCAGGGTTGTTGCGGAGATTTCGGTGGCATCGTGTGGGTGAACACCGACTGCAGCGTAGATGTTGTCGTATTCATGTGCCAGCGTGACACTGGCCTGAGAACTGTTCAGGTCGCAACCGATGGTCAGGATGTGGCTGATGCCGTTATCAATGGCGCGCTGAATCGTTGCCTGTCGGTCCTTGTCGTACTGTCCGCTGTCCAGATGTGCGTGGCTGTCAACCAAGAGCGGGAGTTGTGTGGACATATTCTGCTGGCTCCAAATAAAGCGGGGCGCCCAAAGCGCCCCGAAAGGTAACTTATGATGGCGTCGCAAAAAGTCCGCCCTCCGGCGTTTCAGCGGTTTCTCAGGATCTCGACATACCATGTATGTCTTCGCCCCTGAAAAACCACTACGCCTTGTAGATCGAAATTTTTGCTTAGCCATCTCATGGCTTTTTGCGAGTGCATCAACTTATGATCTTCGATTCTACTCGGTTTCGATGCGGGGGAAAAGGGGAGTGGCTTTTTCGATCTTGGCTCCCGGTTGCAGACCGCCCCATTGATCCTGTCCATCAAGAGAAAGGTTGCTGCTGTCACAACTGAGAATCCGGAGAATTTTTTCTCCGGTCTCCGGCATGAATGGAGCCACCAACAGAGCAATAATGCGGATTGATTCAAGCAGGTTATACATTACTGTTCCCAGACGTTCCCGTTGCTCAGGATCTTTGGCCAGGGTCCAGGGAGCGGTATCATCAATATATTTGTTGCCGGCGGAGATCAGTTCCCAGATGGCCATCAGTGCTTTGTTAAAGGCCATTTCCTCCAAAAGTTGATCGACCTTTTCCAGGATCGCCGGAAATCGATCAATCAGAGCCTGGTCTGTTTCGGTCGCTAACCCTGGTTCAGGCAGTTCTCCATGAAAGTATTTGCTCAGCATGGCCGTCGAACGGCTGACCAGATTGCCAAGGTCGTTTGCCAGATCGGAATTAATGCGATGGATCAGGGCATTGTGAGAGAAATCGCCGTCAAGGCCGAAAGGGACTTCGCGCAACAAGAAATAACGAATGGAATCGACGCCGTATTTATCGATCAGCATATTCGGCTCAACCACGTTGCGCAGGCTCTTGCTCATCTTCTGCCCCTCAACTGTCCACCAGCCATGAGCATAAATTTTTTTCGGCAATGGCAGGCCGGCCGCCATCAGAAAGGTCGGCCAGTAAACCGCGTGGAACCGCAAGATGTCTTTACCGATAACGTGGATTGCCGGCCAGAAAGTTGCAAAATCGCCGTTTTTGTCTTCCGGGTAACCGAGGGCCGAAATGTAATTGTTCAGGGCATCAAACCAGACATAAATGACATGTTTGTCGTTCCCCGGTGCCGGGATTCCCCAGGAAAAGGAGGTTCGGGAAATCGATAGATCACGGAGGCCTTCACGGATAAAACTGAGGATTTCATTGCGGCGTGATTTCGGTTGGATGAAATCCGGATTTTCCTCAATATGCTTGAGCAGCTGTTCCTGATATTTGCTCATGCGGAAAAAGTAAGATTCTTCTTTGAGTTTCGTCGTTTGACGACCGCAGTCCGGGCAGTTTCCGTCAAGCAACTGGGTTTCTGTCCAGAAGGTTTCGCAGGGGGTGCAGTACCAGTCTTCGTAGTGCCCGAGGTAGATATCCCCTTTGGCTTCGATGGCCTTGAACTGTTCCTGGACGGTGTGCTTGTGCCGTTCCTGGGTGGTGCGGATAAAATCGGTGTGAGAAATGTTCAGTTTGTCCCAGAGAGCCTGAAAGCGTTTAACGACCCGATCAGCCAGTTCCAGTGGCGTTTCACCATTTGCTTTGGCGGCAGTTTCAACCTTTTGGCCATGCTCGTCTGTTCCGGTCAGAAAAGCGACCTGGTAGTTGCGGGAGCGCTTGTAACGGGCCATGACATCACAAGCCAGAGTGGTATATGCGTGACCAATGTGGGGCACGTCATTGACGTAATAAATCGGCGTGGTGATGTAGAAGGTTTGACTCATGAAAAGCTCTCCTCAGTAACTGCTGGCATCTTGAAATCAAGAATGATGGTCTCGCAAAAAAGAATACGCTGGCTAAGCAAAAATTTCGACCTACAAGGCCTAGTGCCCCGTGCGGCTAATCCTGTCTTCTAATTCTGGCCCTTTTCGGCGCTGCCCGCGTTGCGCCAACTTGACTTAACGCACGGCCAGGCCTGCGTTGGCGTCGCCTTGGCAGCACCCCAAATGTCTCAGAATTCATTGACACGACTAACCGCACGAGACACTGGTGGTTTTTCAGGGGCGAAGGCATACCTGGTATGTCGAGATCCTGAGAAACCGCTGCAACGCCGGAGGGCGGACTTTTTGCAACGCCATCAAGAATTATTTTCTGGTTGTTTCGGTCGGTTCGGCCGGTTCCTTGGACGCTGTCGGCGTCTCTTGGGCTTGCTGTCCTCCTGCTCCTGCTTTTCGCCTTGCGCCGGTCCCGGCTTGTTTTGTTGCTGCTGCGGTTGATTTTTGCCTTGCCGGGTGGATTTTGGCCGGCGACTACGGTTGCCGGGCCGGCGATTGCTGCGCTGTTCGGTTTTCTGTTCTGAGTTGTCTGCCGGTTTGTTGGTTTGCACAGTTGCTGGTTGTTGTTCTATTTTGACTTCCGACTTTGCTCTTTCCGGTGTTCTCTTGTCAAAGCCTTTCTTTAGCTCCTCTAGATGGATCTGACAACGCTCGCCGTTGGCACAGCAGACGGTCATTTTCTGCGCCAGGACATCCAGGGCAATGACCTCGGCAGGGCCTGATTCAAGCTGTATTTTCTTGCCGCACTTCGGCAGGTTTTTACGCAACTCGTTATAAGTTTCATATTCGTAGGCAAGGCAGCAGAGCAAGCGACCGCACTGCCCGGAGATTTTTGCTGGATTCAGGGCCAGGCCTTGAGCTTTGGCCATCTTGACCGAGACCGGGGCAAAGTTACGTAAGTGACTGCTGCAACAGAGTTCCCGACCGCAGACACCGATACCACCGACCATTTTTGCTTCGTCCCGGACACCGATCTGGCGCATTTCAATTCTGGTTCGGAAGTGTTGTGCAAGATCCCTGACCAGCTCTCGGAAGTCAACCCGCCCGTCAGCAGTGAAGTAGAAGATGATCTTGGAACCATCGAACAGGTACTCGGCCCGGACCAGTTTCAT
>WTCI01000019.1 GCA_013138655.1 Desulfuromonadaceae bacterium
GGTAATAGCCGCCGCTTGCATCGACTACATTGTTATAACCTGCCGGGTGATCATCTGCGTGATGTTTGGGAACATGGCAGCTTGTGCAGTCTGCTAGCCATGCCAGACCCCCACTTACACCGTGACAACAGCCGCAGCTGGTATTTCCGCCGTACCCGAAATCACCTAAAGGGGGATAAACACCGTTTGCGGAATCGGTATCCTCTGTTATGCCGAGGGTGAGTACATTATGACCTTTGCTCTGGTCGCCTGCTACAATCCAGTAAAAATTACCTCCGGCCAGCCCCTGGTTGTCCTGGCCGAAACTGGGGGCGGCACTGTTGTTTACAATAGGGGCGCCCGTTGTCGAATCTTTCCAGGTGGCGCCGTCGGTTGCGGAATGACACCCGACACAGTTGCTTACAAGAAGCTGCCGGTTTGATCCGCCGGTATCAACAGGGTTACCATCCTGTGAATTATGTATGGTATGGCAGTTGGAACAGGGACCTGTTACCTTTGCCTGCGAAATGTCGGAAAAAAGACACGAAACGACTATTGTCAGGATAACAATCAACAGTTCCGAAAAGCCTTTTTTCATAATAATCTCCCCTGGGTTTATTTGAAAATTTCCTGACTGCGCAATAAAAGCAGAAACAGGATCAAGTCTACGTTTGGCCTTTATCTTCTTGCTTAAATTGAGGCGAGTAACTTGAACCTCATCGGACATAACCCCACCTTCGGGCATTATGCCTCGATTGCCTCGATTTGCGTGCACCAGATAGTATAGCCACTTCATCA
Organism: Desulfuromonadaceae bacterium; assembly: GCA_013138655.1. GTDB lineage: Bacteria > Desulfobacterota > Desulfuromonadia > Desulfuromonadales > Geopsychrobacteraceae > Malonomonas. Next base: position 778 of record WTCI01000019.1, read on the forward strand.
CCGAGAGGCAACATATTTCATATTTCCACAGCTACTTAATGTGTATTGAGCAGTAACTTTACGATTTTAATCTCACAGCTTCAGGACACAATTAAATTAAGGTCATAAAATTAATATGTTTTATTTTTTTGTTACCATTTTTTTATTTTTTTTGTTAAAACATACAAATATAAGTTGCAAGTTAACCAAGTGCAGGTTAAGCTTCCGCCGTGAACGTGTGTACTATCTAATTTTTTTTGTCGTATTGATTGGGCAGTTCAGTAAACCACCGGCTACGCTGGTGTGATTAATAAAGGCGCTGCCGTCCCCGCGCCTTATAAGACATTTCCTCCGGAGAAAAGCTCCTGAGGGGAATCTCGGAGGAAATGTCGTGCGAGAGTGGCAAAGGTTATCCCATGTGAGATGGGAAAATATTGCGTAAGTAGGTGGTCAGTGACTTCTGCTTAATACTTAGCCCCGTCGGCTTTGCGAGGAGAGAGAATGTTCAATCAAATGCGGATAACAACGAAACTTATGCTTGGTTTTGGTCTTGTTTTGATCGTTTTGATAACTGTAAGTCTTATCGCCGTATTTTATGCCGTTCAAATTGAGCGTAAAACCGCCGAGGTCCAGAACAAGCGGCTTCCTGAAATTACCAAAGTTCTGCGGATTGTCGATATTTCCAAAGCCGTTCACGATAATATTATAGCGGCTGCTGAGTCTGAAAACAGCGATTTTCTCGACAAGGCAACAGCTATCAGGGTAGAGGTTAGAAGTAATTTAAAAGGGATACGGGAGATTACCGGTAATAAAGGGGAGCTTAATGAGGCTGTTAATAATTTTATTAACACCTGTAGGGGATATTATGAACAAGGTACGGAGATGGCGAACTTCGCGATTGATCAGGAATTTACCGAGTATATGGAAGCTCGGAAGATACACACAAAAGGATTAGTAGAGGTTGAAGAAAAAAGGAAGATATTGGAGGATTTGGTGAACAGCCAGTTCCGCGGTTCGCTTCGCGCCATTGATGAAAGCTGCCAGCAGATGATTCGGATGAGCAGCGGAGCCGCGGTGGCGGGTTTTATTCTGAGTGTCCTTATTGCAATTGTTATTGCGCGTAATATATCAATTCCCCTGAAAAAAACTGTCGTGATGATCAATGAGATGTCTGAAGGGCATCTGGATACGCGACTTGCTATGAAACGTAGTGATGAAATTGGCGAAATGGCTTCAACGATGGATTCTTTTGCGGACAGTTTACGAAAGGATGTGGTTGCCAATCTTCAACTTTTGTCAGAGGGTGATCTCCGATTTGAATGCGAAACAAAAAATGAAAAGGATCTTCTTCGTGGCAGCCTTGTGAAGCTGGGTGATGATCTGAACCGGATCATGTTTCAGATTCAGCAGGTTACAGAGCAGATAGCTTCCGGTGCGACAATGGTTTCTAATTCCAGCCAGAGTCTTTCTCAGGCAGCGACTCAGCAAGCCAGTTCACTGGAAGAAATATCGTCTTCCATCCATCAACTGGACACCCAAACCCGCCAGAATGCAGAGCACGCAGAATCAGCGAAAGAGATCACCCTGCAAGCCCGTTCTGCTGCGGAAAATGGCAATAGTCAGATGCGAGAACTTGTTGAAGCCATGGCTGATATCAATGATTCATCGCAGAATATTTCCAAGATTATTAAAGTCATTGATGAAATCGCCTTTCAGACCAACCTGTTAGCTCTCAATGCTGCGGTTGAGGCCGCCCGTGCCGGTCAGCACGGCAAAGGCTTCGCCGTTGTTGCAGAAGAGGTGCGAAACCTTGCTGCCCGCAGTGCCAAGGCTGCAAGTGAAACGGCTGATCTCATTCAGGGGTCTGTCG
>WTCI01000042.1 GCA_013138655.1 Desulfuromonadaceae bacterium
TTGGGCTCTCAGTCGAGGCAATAAATTGGCCGGCTATTTTTGATAATCGATTGTTTAATCTCTTATCACCAAGATCAACGAGAGCATAAAAAAGTGGGGGGTGCTCTGAAAACCCATTTCAATTCAAATGAACTTGCTGCATTCTCAGTGTTAACCTTAAATTTGATTCATTCAGTTGTAAATTTAGCGCTATGCAAACGTACTCAATCAAAGTGGCTATTCATGGTATAAGTCCCATGATTTGGCGGCGGTTCCAATTATCTGACAACACCTCTTTAGCGGATTTACATCATATCATTCAAATATCTATGGGTTGGGAGGATGAACATCTTCACAAATTTAATATTTATGCCAAAGAGTATGGCATTCATTATGATGGCGGAGCTGGTTTTATGGATGATCCCAATGAGGTTACCATTAAGCAACTCGAATTTGACGTTGGAGACAAGTTTACCTACGAATATAATTTTTTCGAGGGCCGTTTATGTGATATTCGCATTGAAAAAATTGAGGATTGTGAAGTTGAAATCAGTCGAGCAAAATGTATTGGCGGAAGTCAGATATATCACGAGTATCCTGTTAGAAGTCAGTTTGACATCATTGCAGATATGGCTCCTTTCATAGAAAAATTAATGACTAAGATCACAAAAAGTCGTCTTAGAAAAGCCAAAGAATTGTCCGATGAATATCAGTTGGTCCTGTATAGCCGGAAACGGATCAATAAACAATTACTAGAGTTTTCAATCGATCCGTCCTATCGTTAAACGATGTATAAATAACATACGATTGGAGCTTCCTATGCGATTCAAAATCCAAATGGTCATTGAAAATGATGACGAGCAAACTACCATTGAAGATATTTTCACTTTTGAAAAAGGAGCCAGTCATGTTGTCGATATAGGGCTGTCATTGTCAGAGTCCAAACAACTATTAAAAAGGCTACAGAGCAGCTTGGTTCAAGCCCAGGCAAAAACCTTCATAAAAACGATGGGTCAATGCGGTGCTTGTCATAAATCTCACCGCATCAAAGGTTCCCATACTATTCAATATCGAACACTCTTCGGGATCGTTGTTATTGATGGTCCAAGACTTCATCATTGTCATTGTGACAAAGCCCATAGCGGTACTTTCAGCCTATTAAAACAGTTGTTTTCTGAACATGTTAGTTCAGAATTGAAGTATATAGAGACAAAATGGGGTTCGCTTATTCCTTACGGATTAACGGCAAAGTTAATGAAAGATTTGTTACCAGTGAGTCGAACTTTGAATGCCAGTACGATTAAAAATCATTTGCATAATGTGGCTCAGCGCATGGAAAAAGACCTGCAAGAAAAGCCGGCGATTGAAATAGGCTGTGGCAACGATTGGGCTAAATTACCCAAACCTGACAAGCCACTGACGGTTGGGATTGATGGGGGCTATGTCAGAAACTGGAACAAGAAAAAATCAAATTTTGAAGTCATAACCGGTAAGTCGTTTTCTAAAACTAAAAGTGCCAAACGGTTTGGCTTTGTTCAAAGGCAGGATCCCAACCCTCGACATCGGTTGATGGACGTATTACAAAAACAAGGCATGCAGGCCAACCAACAAATTGAGTTTCTCTCTGACGGTGCTGAGAACCTCAGAAGCTTGCAATATCTGATGTATCCGGAGGCGAGTCATACGCTGGATTGGTTTCATATTACCATGAAACTCACGGTTTTGAATCAGTTCGCTAAGGGCTTAAGAAATTCTGATACCGAAGCAGCGAAACTCATCATTCAAGATCTTGAAAGTTCAAAATGGTACTTGTGGCATGGTAATTCTGAGCGCGCTTTAGATAAACTGGATGAGTGTTATTGGCGATTGGAGGATGAAGGGATTACCTATGATAATCGAAAGAGATTCATCAAGCATCTTGAAGAATTTAATACTTATATCACCAATAACCGCCAGATCATCCCCAACTATGGCGAGAAATATCGGTATGGTGAGACCATCACGACCGCCTTTGTTGAATCAACCGTCAATGAAGTTATTGCAAAAAGGATGGTTAAGAAACAACAAATGCAATGGACGCGTAAGGGGGCACATTATATGATTCAAACCAGAACAGCCGTACTAAATGGCGAATTGACCGGATATTTTGAGCAATGGTATCCAGGTTTTAAAATTGATGATGAGCAACAAATTCCAGGTGAAGATGTAAAAATGGCGGCATAATTTTGACTATTTACCCCCCACTTTTTTATGCTCTCCACTGTTAGGAGAGCATAAAATTCCGGGGGGGAAATTTTATGCTCTCTGTGTATATCGTCTCGTAACGCGGATGTATAAAGACAAGACCGTTATCCAAGGAAAATTTATCCTTGCAAATTGAAAACAATGGTTACAAAATGCAAAGATGATAGAACGCAGAATAAAACAGCAAGTTACAGAGGCACTCGACCGGCAATCCGCGGTTGCGCTGATTGGTCCACGCCAGGTTGGAAAGACAACGCTTGCGCAGGAGATCGGCGAGGACAGGGGAGCACTCTATCTTGATCTGGAAGACAGTGAAGATCGTGGGAAGCTATCGGACCCGAAGCTATTCCTGGAACAGTATGAAAACCGGCTGGTAGTACTCGATGAGATTCATCGTGTGCCGGAGTTGTTCCAGACGTTGCGTGGGATGATTGATAAAGGTCGGCGGCGCGGCCATAGGACAGGGCGTTTTCTTTTGCTAGGTTCGGCCTCGATGGATTTGTTACGGCAATCGGGAGAGAGCCTGGCCGGACGCATTGAATATGTTGATATGCAACCGCTTGATGTGACCGAGATCGGGGCAGAAGAGGGTGCACTGAACAGGCTATGGATACAGGGCGGCTTTCCTGACAGTTTTCTAGCTAGAAACGAAGAGGATAGTTTCAAGCTGCGCAAAAACTTTATACGAACATATCTGGAAAGGGATGTTCCACAGTTTGGGCCAAGAATTCCGGCCGAAACGTTGGAGCGTTTATGGACAATGCTGGCGCACAATCAGGGAACGCTGCTGAATGCTTCGCGTCTTGCGTCCGGGTTGTCGCTGACCGCACCTACAGTCACAAAATACATTGATCTACTGGTTGATCTGCTGTTGGTAAGGCGGCTGCGCCCGTTGCATGCGAATGTCGGCAAGCGTTTGATGAAGTCCCCGAAAGTTTATGTACGGGACAGTGGCTTATTACACGCTTTGCTCGGAATAGGGGATTACAACACTCTGTTTGGACATCCGGTTGTTGGGGCGAGCTGGGAAGGCTTTGTGATTGAAAATCTTCTCTCTGTATTACCGTTCAGAACATTGGCGAGTTATTACCGGACATCTGCTGGTGCAGAAGTTGATCTCGTATTGGAATTTCCCGGTCTGACCGAGAAGTGGGCAATCGAGATTAAGCGCGGGCTTTCAGCAAAACCAAAAAAGGGGTTCTATAACGCTGTAGAAGACCTCCAGCCAGATAAAACCTTCGTTGTCTATGCTGGCGATAAGCGATATCCGGTTGCAGAAGGCGTGGAGGCAATCAGCGTATCGGAAATGGCGCAGATGCTCTTAAAGAAGAGTAGGGAGCAATGAACAAGCTGGAGATTTTTTATTGCAGAAATAGTACGGGTGTTTATCGTAGATAAATACTCAAGGGAAATACCAGATAACATCACAGCGTTAACGCTTAAGCTCACCTGACTGGCAACACAGAGCAGTCGATTCAGCGTAATTTGTTTAAATTCCGGGGGCAAAATTATGCTCTCCTGAATGAGGTAGTTGCCAAACGCATGGTCAAAAAACAACAGATGCAATGGACGCATGAAGGC
>WTCI01000187.1 GCA_013138655.1 Desulfuromonadaceae bacterium
AAAGTGACGATAATAAGAAAGACACTCAACAGAAAACTTGAAAATACAGTGCCGCCTGACGTCATGAGCTCTGTCAAATTGTCTGTGGCTGCCTTTTCAATAACAATATAATGACTGATACAAGCAGTTGCTATGCTATAAATCAGCAACGGAAATGCTGTGATTTTGTTGTTGCCGTGGAAAATTACCGAACAGAGCAATGAGGAAACAGTTGTTATAATTGTTATGATTGAAAACAAGGCGAGAAAGCGCCCTATAATTTCCCATTCCCAAGGCCAGGAAAGAATAGGTGAGCCCACGATGTCGTGAATGCTTTCCATGGGCACAGCATAACGTAAAAACAGCCAAGCCACTCCCCCATGGATGATCATAACACCGGGAAAAAATAATGAGTTTTTTCTTCCTTTCTGAAGCCAGTGAGCTATCCAAACCGGAAAACCAAAAGACCAGCAGATAAAGCAGGTGAACAAAAAGGATGAAAGAACAGGATGGTCTGCGGTCACAAGTTCCCGGACATTGTATGGAACCAATGATGATTGGCTGATGCTTAAGAGGCCTATGGTTAAAATACAAATAATTACCAATGATACAATTGTCGAAGGCAGCCATATTCTCCGTTGGCAATATTCAGATATTTTATGCCTGTAATGCACTTGATAGTCACTCATTTAAGTACCGGTTTTTGTTGACAGAATTATGCTGAACGTAAGAGGTCAGGTGCTTATTTTTTTTGCGAGTGCGTCAAAGGTGATGCCCTCGCAAAAAGTCATGATATGACCTCCTTGCTTTCGTGTAATGCTAGCATTACCTCTCTTGTTGAGCAATAAGCAGCAGTGCAAGAAGGGGTCACAGTGCAAGGGGTCAGGTGTTTATTTTTATCTGAAAGGTTTCTTTTAACCCTCCCGGAATCAATTTCGCGCATCCCTGATACGCAGATTGTACTGACCGATATTATCATCTGCTGTCATAAGGATAAGTCCTTCGGCCTGGGCCTGGGCAATGAGCATGCGGTCAAAGGGATCGCGATGCAGGGCTGGCAGTTTGCCTGCCAACTGCCCGTGGTAAAGGCTGATGGGAAGCTTGTCGAAGCCCTCTTCTTCGACGATGGTGTCCATATCCTCGGGGGCGTTAAGTTTGTTGATTGCAGTTTTTATTGAGATTTCCCAAGTTGTTGCGGCGCTGACAAAGACCTGGTTGCGGCTATCACCGATCAGCTCTTTGCAGCGAGAACCGAGCTGGGGATCATCAGCGAGCCACCACAGCAGGACATGGGTGTCGAGGAGAAAACGCTGCATCAGCTTTCTCCCTCAAAAGCGTCAATCAATTCATCAGGGGTATGGTCAAAATCGGCAGCGATCCGGATTTGGCCCTTGAAGCGACCAGGCCGTCGTTGGACGCGCCCTTCTTTGTGAGGCAGCAGATCGAGGTAGGGAGTGCCCGCCTTGGCAATGACGACCGTCTCTCCCTTCCAGACCTTTTCACCCAGCGCAGAGAGCGTACTTTTGGCTTCGTGCATGTTGACTTTCATTGACAGCTCCTTGAGGCTTATTTGGCTTAGCTAAGTTTAGTCTACTTGTGCTGGAGTGTCAATGGTTGTGGCGGGAGAATAGCAAATAAGGGGTCGGGTGTGACTGCCGCCATTCGGTCCAGAGTGTTAACCTTCCCATCCTTTTCTTTTTTCCTTTTGAAATTTTTTGAATCTGCCGCATAGTAACTGTTCACCTCAAGGAGGGTTTTGTGAAAATCATTAATATCGTTGGTGCGCGTCCCAACTTCATGAAAATGGCACCGATTATCGAGGCCATGAACAAATATCCCGATCAGATCAATCACCTGCTCGTCCATACCGGACAGCATTACGATGAAAAGATGAGCCAGTCTTTTTTTGTTGATCTGGGAATGCCGAAACCGGATGTCAATCTGGAGGTCGGTTCAGGTTCTCATGCCGAGCAGACAGCCCGTATCATGGTTGCGTTCGAAAAGGTCTGCCTGCGTGAAAAACCGGATCTGGTGATTGTTGTGGGAGATGTCAACTCAACCATGGCCTGTACCATTACCGCCAAGAAACTCGGAATCAAAGTGGCTCATGTCGAGGCGGGACTGCGTTCACGGGACATGTCCATGCCGGAGGAGATCAACCGCCTCTGCACCGATGTTCTTTGCGACTACCTGTTCACCACGGATCATTTCGCTGATGAGAATTTGGCTGCGGAAGGTGTTTCGGCGGGGAAAGTGCATTTTGTCGGCAATGTGATGATCGATACCTTACTTAAGCATAAGGAAGTTGCCGGGAAACTCGACTTGCTGACTCAGCTTGAGCTGCAGCCGAAGGGTTACGCCACTTTGACCATGCATCGTCCCGGCAATGTCGATGACAAAAATATTCTTCAGGGAATTCTCGAAGCGCTCACTGCGATTTCCCAAGAAATTCCGATCATTTTCCCTATCCATCCCCGGACCCGAAAAATGGCGGAACAGTTCGGTTTGTCGCACTATTTCACTTGTGGAAATAAGGTTACAGGGATCTGGATTACGGAACCGTTAGGTTATATGGAGTTTTTACATCTCAACATGAATGCCCGGATGGTGCTGACCGACAGTGGCGGCCTACAGGAGGAAACCACCGTTCTCGGGGTGCC
>WTCI01000176.1 GCA_013138655.1 Desulfuromonadaceae bacterium
GATGCTTTGGCAGAAAGCGCGATGACCGGAATATCGGCAACGTCACGATTCGCCTGCAGGACGCGGAACATCTCCTCGCCGCCCATACGTGGCATCAAGACGTCAGTAACGATTAGGTGAGGCTGGAGTTGCATCGCCTTTTTTAAGCCCTCAGCGCCATTTTCTGCTTTGTAGACCGTATAACCCTCTTTTTTTAATGCCACCTCAGCTAATGTGAGCACAATATCCTGATCATCAATGATCAGGATATTCCAGGGTCGATCTTCTTCTTGCGCATCAGTTTCAATCAGATAGTTTTTCCTGATTGCAGATTTAATTTCTTCCGGTGAAGTGACACAGGGTAAAATACTCAGTTCGATTTTAAATGAGAGATCGTTCTGCAGTTCAATATCGAGTGGATCAGCCATCGCCAGGTGAAGACTATTGCCTTCAATCTTCAGCGGGAAAATTAACTTGGCGAGGGCCGTTTCGGCATCACAAAGGTCAAGGACTTCACGTGGAAAGCTGAAACGGGAGAGCCCTTTAGCGTAGCGGAAACCGAACTGTTTGGAAAGTGCCTTGGCGATATCCTCTTCGAGCAGCGCGTCCATATCTTCAAGAACCTGCCCCAGGGGCTTTTTTGTATCCTTCTGCAGGGTCAATGCTTTGTCCAGAGTGTCTTGGTCAATGACCCCCATATCGACGAGGGTTTCACCCAGTTTTTTTCTTGTCATGCTCTTTTTCCGTGTGAAAGGCCGTTGCGGTTATTAGACTCATTCTGAGATTATCGCTTTATTATGATATGGCTTTAATAAAATGGCAAACATTTTTTCTCTTTTTATGTAAATTTTCAAGAGGGTCATTCTTTTCTTTTGCTAAAATTTATAAATGAATTCAGCCAGTTTACTTCTGGTGGGTGATTGCGATACGTGTTGATGTCAAGAATCTATGAAAGTTATCCTTGATACCGAAATCCCCTTTGTTCACAAAGAAGCTTTCGCAAATCACTGGTTATCAAACACCGAATGAGGCATGGTGACAAAGCTCGGTTATCAAATGAGCGGGATATCCAATGTAGACCACCTGATGCCCGCCATCAAATTGGCTAAAGTACTTTGATTTATGTTGGTATTGAGGCATTATTCTAGTATTCAAAACGTTTCCTTCCGTATCAATACATGTTTTATCCTTAACCTTGGGGAGATTATCCATGCCAACCCCTGAACAACAATCACACCAACTCTCTTTAGCTCTAAAAGCCTGAATCAGTGAGGGGTCGGTTCGCACCTCTCCTGTTTGTCTCGCCAAGTCATTTTTGCGAGAAATTTGCAGCCTAAATCCGGCACCCGGTGCAGTTTTTCCGGTCAGACGGAGCCGTTCTTTGACAATTCAGCTGATTTTAATCAACCTTGGTGAAGATCTCCTGTTTTTTGGCGAGCGACAGCAGCCACACTCCCGGTTGCGGTTTTTTCAGGGCACTGCTGCGCAGGTTCCGATTCAACCATAGGCAAACCGCTCGTAGGTTTTGGCAAAGACCTGGGCCTGATCGTTGGCATGACAACTAAAACGCAGGGTCAGACCATGGGCATGGCGGATAAAACGCCCGGCAAAATAGACCAGCTCCTGCATCACCGTCTTAATCCGACGGCGCTGCTTTGCGCGTCGTGCCTGCTTCTTCCCCATTAAGCCCACCTGACCCACGGCCCGCAAAATATTGTAGGCCAACCCGGCACAGCACATGACCAAGTCATTGGTGGCAAACTTGCCTGACGGCAACCGCTCCAGATTCATGTCGGTCTTGAGCTCAGAATGATACTGCTCGCAAAGGGCATGTCCTTTGTAGAGCTCGATCACTTTATCCTTGGCAACGCTGAGGTTCGTCCACCAGCCTTCGATCTCAACATCAGGGATGAGCAGCGGGGTGCCATCCTTCTCAAAGTTTCGTTGTGTGGCCCGCAGTACGCGGCGCACCTTGATGGTTTTGACCTTATCATCCTCATCTTTGTAGGTGCGCTCGACGGTTTCCGTCATGATGGCAATGCGACCGTTCTTGTCCTGCTTCACCATCTTGCCATGGGCAAAGACCTCGGATGCCCGGGCCGGAACGTCGGCCCTCCGGGGATTCCACTTGACGATGAAATCGACCTTCTCATCGATCAAGGTCACCAGAGTGGCGATCGCATCATGAGCGCTGTCCAGCCGCGCCAGCAAAGGGGCCTTGGTCAACTGCCGGCTCTTGTAGATCGCTCGTAACAGGAAAGGGATAAAGCCCTCCTGGGAATGCTGCGATCCGGGGCGCTGTTCGATCTCCAGGCACCAGCCCTCCAGGCCCAACCAGGCCGCGATCGGGGCAAAGCCGTTGAACTTGCAGTAGGTCCAAGAGACGCCCTCTTTCTTCGTATTCGAGTTGTCTTGCGTGAAGACATCCATATCCAGGGGTATATGCCCAGAAGACAGTGTTGAAAGCGTGGCCTTGACCTTCTTGATGAACTCGACCATGCAGAAGTTGACAATCCAGCGCGACGCCTCGGCGACCTTGTCCATACGTTGACGCAGGGTTTCGGGAGAAGGTACGTTCTGCACGCCCAGCGCGGCAGAAAAGAACTCATCATCTTCCCAGAAGGGGCGGACCGCCTCAAAGTCGCTCTTTCCCTGGCAGAGCAGACCGAGATAACAGCGCAGGACATCGGCCGTTGCAATCCCCTGACAGGGTGCCGCCTTGGCCAGACGTGAGGCCAGCGTTGTGTAACGGTTAATGGCCAGCCCGACCAGTGCCATGCCGGACTGTGATGTGTAGAATTCGGTGTCGGACTGCTCGATGGTGAACCGCGGAAAAGTCACGAAAAAACCTCCTTGGGTGAATTTCGATGCGGTTCTAATGTAGCATAAAACACGAATAAAATCGGCTAATTATCAAAGACACGACAGAAAGTTACTAATGTAAACTCACTGATTCAGGTAAAAGGAGCAAAATGTGGGTTTTGGGATTGGAATCTTCCTGAAGATAAAATCTACTTTGATCCAAATTATTTCCTGATTGCTGGATACGAGCCGAATGAATTCCCGCACCAATTTAAAGAATGGGAGAAGCGGGTTCATCCTGATGATATTGCCTCGGCTCAAAAGGCAATTCAGCAATATATGGCAGGAGAATTTGAACACTACGCTGTTGAATTCAGGTTCAAGACCAAAATCGGAGGCTGGTTATGGATTCTGGGAAAGGGTGAGGTTACAGAACGAGATGAAGATGGCAACCCTGTTCGCTTTGTCGGGCTGCATATTGATATCTCTCAGCGCAAACGAGTCGAACAGGCACTACGTGCTCAGATCAATGAATATGCGACCAGTCAGAAAAAGCTAAAAGAAAGCGAGGAACGTTTCAAGGCGCTTCATGCCGCATCATTTGGTGGTGTCTTCATCCATGATCAGGGGTTGATATTAGACTGTAATCGGGCACTGTCCGAAATGACCGGCTTTAGCAACGAAGAACTTATTGGCATGGATGGGCTCAAGCTCATTGCTCCAAATTGGCTTGACCTAGTGGTAAAAAATATAAAGGGTGGTTATGAACAGAGTTACGAAGTAGAGGGCGTCCGTAAGGATGGTTCGGTTTATCCTCTGGCGATCAGAGGGAAAAATATTTCTTACAAGGAGCGTGAAGTACGGGTCATTGAATTTCGGGATATCACTGAGCGCAAGCAAGCCGATGAAGCTCTACGCTTGAGCCATGAAGTTTTTCATAAACTGACAAGCTCAGCCAAAGACGGCATCATCCAGATAGATTCCGAAGGGAAAGTAGTTTTTTGGAATCAAGGGGCCGCAGGGATTTTTGGTTACGATGCCGATGCAGCGATGGGAGCCAATCTTCATCAGTTGCTGGCTCCAAAGAGCTCCCTGGAAAAACATCAAGAGCACTTTCCTGAGTTTCTAAAAAGTGGCAAAGGAAATGCGGTTGGGAAGACAGTTGAACTTGAAGCGATTCGCAAAAATGGGCAAAGAGTCACGATAGAATTATCTCTTTCTGCTTTCCAACTTAATGGCGAAATGCAGGCAATGGCTGTGGTGCGTGATATCTCCGAGCGTAAGCAGGCTGAAGCAAAGCAGCAAGAACTCGAAACCCAGCTCCGCCAGAAGCACAAGATGGAAGCTGTTGGGGTGATGGCCGGGGGGATTGCCCATGATTTCAATAATATCCTCGCCATAGTTCTGACAAATCTAGAGCTTATGCGCCGTAAAATGGACGATGACAATCCGCTGTTGTCCCGTCTTGAGCAGGCTCAATCCGCATCTTTACGCGCAAGTGATCTTATCAAGCAGATCCTGACCTATAGCCGTCAGGGCAAGCAGGATTTGAAACCGGTTGGTCTGGCTTTCGTTGTTGAAGAATCGCTCAAACTCCTTCGCTCCACAATCCCTGCCACCGTTGAAATTTTAACGCAGATAGATGAAGGCGCGAAGGATACGATGATAAGTGCTGACTCCATTCAAATTGAAGAAGTATTGATCAATCTCTGTAATAATGCTGTTTACGCTATGGGAGAAAAGGGTTTATTGACCGTTTCTCTATCCAAAGAACCTCTTGCAACAGATGGCCTGCCTGTAGCTCATGAGTTGCCAGAAAATGACTATATTAAATTGACTGTGGAGGATACTGGCAGCGGCATGTCACCAGAAGTCCTTGAAAAAATCTTCGACCCCTTTTATACAACTAAACCGATCGGATCGGGTACGGGAATGGGGCTGTCAATCAGTCATGGAATTATCGAAAAGCACAATGGAAGTCTCATTGTTGACAGCACTCCAGGGCAGGGAAGTGTTTTTTCAATTTACTGGCCTGTCGTAGAATCTATCCCGGACGCAGCAAATGAATTGATAGCCGAGGACCTTCCAACTGGGAACGAACGAATATTGCTTGTTGATGATGAAGAATCTCTCGCCCATTCAGTCAGTGATTTTTTAATGGCTCATGGATATTCAGTTACGACGCAAATAAACAGCCAGAAAGCTCTCGATCTGTTTAAAGACAATACAGAACAGTTTGATTTAGTGATAACCGATCAGACTATGCCGAACTTGACAGGAGTAGAGCTAGCGACTCAACTGTTAAATATCAAACCGGAACTGCCCATTATCCTCTGCACTGGATATAGCTCTAAAATAACTGAAGAAAAAGCCAAAGAAGTGGGAATTAAGGCTTTCCTTATGAAACCCTTGTCCCTTCAGGGTCTGGTTCGAACAACAAGAAAAGTTTTGGATGAAGAAGAGAGTTAGACATCTTACAAATCACCCCTTATCAGACACCAACCGATAGTTGTGGGGTTTTTCTACAGGCTTCCTATAATTCACCATCCCCAAGACACACAAGGCCCCAGCCTGGTTCTCCGGATTGGGGCTTTCCTGAAAGTTGTGCCAGAATGCAGTCCTGCTTCACCTAAGGATATGTAGAACACTCATGGCGACCATTTTCAATGACCATGGGTGGCCGACCTGAGCTCGGAAAAGGTGGCGGGTTTCGCATCAAAATGACTGGCGAATTTCAAGCCGTAACGGGTGGCGGAATTGCGTAAGAATATGCAGCAACGCTTTGGCTTGCAACCATAGACAGATACTTGCTATCAAAAGGAGTTCCAATTGGCGGGGAGGGGCGGTCGCAAGCGCCGCTGGCGCGATCCCCGGAAAAGCACCTTCATATCAACTCAATACATAAAATGCTTAATCTTTTCCCCCTTCTCCCCGATCTCGGTCATCGCATCAATGCCGATTTTCAGATGACTGTCGGCCCATTTCTTAGTCACCTGTAGATCCGACTCCTCGGTCTTTACCCCCTCGGGAGTGAGTGGCACATCCGAGACCAGCAACAGTGCACCACGAGCGATGACGTTGTAGTGGCCGACGATAAAGATGGTTGCGGTCTCCATGTCGATGCCGATGCTGGTCATCTTTTTAAGTTTCTCCAGAAATGCCCGGTCATGTTCCCAGATGCGTCGATTGGTCGAATAAACCACACCAGTGCGGTAATCGTGGCCGTATTCGAGGATCTTCTCGGAAACAAATTTGTGCAGTTTGAATGATGGCAGCGCCGGAACCTCGGCTGGAAAATAATCGTTGCTGGTCCCCTCGCCGCGAATGGCGGCATTCGGCAGAATGAAGTGGCCGATCTCGGTCGATTTCTTCAGCCCGCCGCATTTGCCGAGAAACAGCACGCCTTTCGGTTGTATGGCACTGAGCAGGTCCATGATGGTTGCCGCATTCGCCGAACCTATGCCGAAATTGATAATGGTCAGGCCGCCACTGTTGGTGGCCGCCTGCATCGGATTGTTTACCCCCTGGATATCGCAGGAGAACATCTCCGCAAACTTGTCGACATAGTGCCGGAAGTTGGTCAGCAAGATGTAGTCGCCGAAGTTGTCGAGCGACATCCCGGTGTAGCGTGGCAGCCAGTTTTTGGTGATCTGCAGGCGGTCAGTCATGAAGGTTTCCTTTGTCGTCGAGAGGTTCAGAGGCTACCATAAAAAGGTAGGTGGTGGTGGCGATTTATCAAGGGTTGCCCTGGAAGACGGTAAAAATGCGGGAGAGGAAAAGCGGGACTTCTCAAAAGAGAAAATCAAAACCGTCAGGGTTGCTGACAACCTATTCGTTCTTTTCGGTGCCCGGGGCAGCGTAGCTGATTGAAACAGGCAGTGCAGGATTCGGGAACTGCAGTGGGCTGGATGCGTTGCAGGCTCCTAGATCCACCAGCTAAAAAATAAAGAACCTCGTTGATCCCGGTAAACCGGGGAGATAGAATGCTTGTGCGAGCAAACAACTATCACCAACGAGGTGAAACAATTATGGCACAAGGCGTTCTTCCA
>WTCI01000145.1 GCA_013138655.1 Desulfuromonadaceae bacterium
TGCCCAGTCAAGATAGCCTCGACTGCCGACGGCATCGGTATTGACAAACAGGGAAATCGGGAAGCCGTATTGACGGACAATCGGCATGGCGACATCGGCAAAAGAGCTGTAAGCATCATCCACGGTCAACACAGCACCTTTAGCGGGCAGATTTTCCCCTGACCGCAAACGGCGAACCACTTCACCGATCGACAGCACGGTGTAATTCTGCCGTTGCAGGCAGGCTAATTGCTCTGCAAAAACAGCAGAAGAAATGTTGGTTGAGGGGTATTTTGTCTCATCAAAACGGTGGTAGACGAAGGCATTGACCTGACCCGCCACTGCCGTCTGACCCAAGGACACAAGACAAAACAGGGCGGCAGCAATCAGAACACTGAATTTATACATGATGCACTCGCAAAAAGTCATGAGATGGCTAAGCAAAAATTTCGCCCTACAAGGCCTAGGAGGCTGTCTGACAATACAAGAACCTACTGCGAAACCGCCTGATCGGTTCATATTTCCGTATGTTTTCGACAAAGAGCGGTGCTATTCGCTCTCAAACCTACGGAAATCTGCCCTCGAACAGCCGATTTCTCGCTACGGCTCGTATTCTCGGACAACCTCCTAGTGGTTTTTCAGGGGTGAAGGCATACATTGGTATGTCGAGGTCCTGAAAAAACGCTGTAACGCAGGAGGTCGGACTTTTTGCGACGCCATCATGCATGACGGAACCCTAACGGATTGAGCGTACTTTATTGCGCAGATAGCGCCGGATGGTATTGCGTGCTTTCGGGGTGATCGCCCATTCCAGCCATTTCGGCAGAACTTCCGGCTTTTCTGAGGTTTCTATAATAATTTGATCACCGTCGAGCAGACGGGTTTTCAATTGTCGGGTGCGCCCGTTGATCTGCCCACGCCGGGCGTACAGGCCAAGGGATTCGTGGATATCGAAAGCAAAGTCAAGAACGCTGCTCCCTTCCGGCAGGGTCCGGGTTTCACCGTGTGGGGTATAAACCTGAATCGTGGCTGAGGCCAACCTGAGCGACTCGATATCGAAAGCCGACTCACCGTCAAGCAGCGATTTCATCAGGCTTCGGAAGTTATCACGGCGGAACTTGAATCCGGGGGCCAAAACTCCAGACTCATTAAAACGTGCAAGCTTACGTGTGGTGATTTCAACCCGTATCCGCTGTTCATCGACCTGAACGGTGGTTTTCAGGGCCTGATAACCATGCTTTGAAGTCAAGTTGAGGTGATCCCGCAACTTGCCGGGAATCGGAGCAAACAAACCGTGCAGCAAACCGAGGAAAATATAGGCATCCATCATCCTGTCAACCTGCACTTCAAGGGTGTACAGAGTGACAAAACCGCGCTGCATACCGCGTGCAGCAAAAATCGTAAAAGGGCGCCAGCGATCTTTCAGGCTGACCGTCAATTTCTGCTGCTCGCAGACATTCATGATTTTCGCCCGATTTTTACGCAGGTAGTTCGTGTTTTCCTGCTTCAGTTGCTGGATTTTATTATTATATTTTTCCCCACGCTTAGGATAAAGCAGATAATGAGAGAGCGATTCTAACTCAGTCGCGACATAGCCCATCCCCAAATGCTGGGCCAGGGGAACATAGATCGTCCTAGTTTCGTCGGCAATCAAGCTCTGTTTATGTGGCGGCAAAGCATCAATGGTCAGCAGGTTGTCCATCCGGTCCCAGAACTTCAGACACAGGACCCGGATATCATCAATGGCGACCAGCACCGTCTTGCGATAGGTCTCTTTTTTCAAGTCATCCCGGCTCATCTTTGCGGAGGTCACCTTGGTCAAGCCATCGACTAAGTGTGCGACCTCACTGCCGTATTTCTTCTCAATATCCTCCAGGGTAACCGGTGTATCTTCCACCACGTCATGCAGCAATGCCGCGATGACCGAAGGGAAATCCATCCAATGCCGAGCGGCCAGGTGAGTGACGCGCAACGGATGAAAAATGTAGGGCTCACCCGACTTGCGCACCTGTCCCTGGTGGGACGATCGAGCATCGGCAAGCGCTTGCTCAACCCGTTCCAACTCATGATCAAGCTCATCTTCGGAAAGGCTGGCCCCGTAATGGGTCACCAGTAATTCCATGATCTCAGTGATCATGCGCTGTTCAGTTTTCACGTCAAACGAGGTCATAACATACTGTGTTTCATAAAAAAACTAACCCGGAGGCCAGGTCATATCCCGCCCCCCCAGCAGATGAAAATGCAGATGCCAAACCGCCTGTCCACCAGCCTCGTTACAATTATTGACAATACGGAAACCATCTTCAGCAAAACCCAGATCGTGAGCCAACTTCCCTGCGACCTGGTAGATATTACCGATCAGGTTATTGTCCGCAGTTGTCAAATCCAGGGCATTTCTTATATGTTTCCGAGGAACAATCAAAAAGTGCTGGGGGGCCTGCGGATCGACGTCTTTAAAAGCAACAATTTCCGCATCTTCATAGATAATTGTCGCCGGAATTTCCCCTCGGATGATTTTGCAAAACAAACAGTCAGAAGCCATACATTCCCTTTCTGGTCAAACTGCAACCGGCAGGCAGACTCGGAATAGTAGCAAAGATTCTCTCAATCGACTACGCAAAAATAGTGCCGTCAATGATCAATTCCGCCAGCGGCAAGTTGTTCAGGTAAAGCAGCAGGGTGACACCGGGGGACAACAACACTGGAATGCACCAGACTCATCCTTGAGCTTCTTTTTGCAGGCAAATCAGAAATTCACGATTCCCTTTAGGTCCTAAAATTGGACTTTCTACAACACCGACAACCAGACAACCCAACGCTACGGCAAGCGACTGAATGGCAACAACCACCTGCTGCTGTAACTGCGGATCCTTCACCACCCCACCCTTGCCGACCAGCCCTTTCCCAACCTCAAACTGCGGCTTGATCAGCGCGATAACCATTGCATCGTCCGTCAATAGCGACAAAGTGCTTGGCAACACTTTCGTCAACGAGATGAATGAGGCATCGATGACAGCCAAGCTGGGTTGTTCTGCCAACTGTTCCGGCAGCAAATGACGGATATTGCAGCGTTCCAGATTGACAACCCGCTGATCTTCTCTGAGTTTCCACGCCAACTGCCCATAACCGACATCGACCGCATAGACTTTGGCAGCGCCGTTCTGCAACAAACAATCGGTAAAACCGCCGGTCGATGCCCCGACATCGATAGCGATTCTGCCAGCAACCGACAGCGGAAATTCCTGCAGCGCTTTTTCCAGCTTCAACCCACCACGCGAGACATAGGGAATATCTTCCCCCTTCAAACGGATGTGTGCGTCGACAGATATCTTCAGTCCGACTTTATCAACCCTATGCTCGTCGACAATAACCTTGCCCGCCATAATCAAAGCTTTGGCACGCTCGCGTGAAATGACAAAACCCTGATCAACCAGCAATTTATCCAGTCTTTCTTTCATTCATTCCGTTTCCAATTGTCCGCAGGCCGTGGTAAAGATCTGAACATGAGACGAAAAAAGGAAGGCGAATGGCCTCCCTTTTAAAAAAATCTCTACAATTTAGTTAACAAAGAAATCACGGTTTTCCGTAAAGACCCGTTCGACCTCCTCAACCGCCTCTTGTGTCTCCTCGGCATCCAGATCAAGAGCTTTGGCGCCGAGACAACCGACAACATCCACAGATTCATCCGGCTCTCGCTGACCAATTCCTAACCTTTCACAAATACAATCCGCCAGATTGACTGTTGCGGTCAGTCGCTGCAGATCACCCGTGTCATCTTCTTCAATCGGAATGATCAAATCATCATGATGCAGTGTCGTCATCACCAGTGAACGAGAAAAATTCCACTTATCGAGCACGGCCGCACCTACCACCGCATGGGCATAGGGGAAATAATTGCCTTCAAGTTTTGTATAACTTCCGACACCGGCGTACACAGACTCAATCAGAGAACGATAGGCTTCGGGATCACTATAGTTCATAACAATCTTGCCAAGATGCCTGAATAACCCAGACAGAAAGGCCTCCTCCGGGTCTGCTGAAGCAAATTTTCTCGCCAGAATCCGACAACCAATGGCGCAGCCGATTGAATCTTCCCAGAGCATTTTTTCCAGCAAACCGTAAGATTTGTTCATCCCCTCCAGGCTGGCGGCCAACACCAAACTGCGCAAGGTACGCTCGCCGACAATGGCAATGGCATGGTCCAAGGTTTTAATCTGCCGCGCCATACTGTAAAAAGCTGAATTAGCCACCTTCAACAAGCGTGCTGATACCGCCGGGTCACTGGACATGGCCTCGCCAAGCTTACTGTAATTAACATCTGGATTACCGAGCAATTCAAGAACTTTAGTCGCAACTGCCGGCATCGGTGGCAGATCACCGATAGACCGGACGACAGTTTGAAAATCTGTAGACATAAGCAACCTTTTATAATTTTGTAAAAGTGGCAGAATTTGCGAGCAACAACATTAAAAAGTCGAATCAATGATCAATCGCCGTCAATCATCTGACCAAAATTTCCCACCTGGTGCCCCGTGCGGCTAATCCTGTCTTCTCATTCCGGTCCTTTTCGGCGCTTCCCGCGTTGCCCCAACTTGACTTAACGTACGGGACACTATGAACCTTCACCTTTTTGCGAACCGCCAGCTGAAGGAGCATGGGCAAGGACACGATCAGCAAGACGACTGAAAGGCAAACTTTGCAACCAGACCCGCCCGGTTCCGCGCAGCGTCGCCAAGAAAAGACCTTCACCGCCCAAAAACATACTTTTCAGATTTCCGGCCCGTTCGATATTGTAATCAATGCTCGGCTCAAA
>WTCI01000183.1 GCA_013138655.1 Desulfuromonadaceae bacterium
AAGGGGACTGATCATATTTTTTGAACAGTAGAGAGCTTATGAACAGTCTTTCCCTAAACAACAACTTCTACCCTCAACGGGGGAGATATTTGCGCCAGAGGCAAGGCGCGGGCAATTTTTACCCACAGGCGTAGTAAACTACGCCGAGGACACAAAAAGTGACTGCAACACCGCAGATGCAGATGGTGTGAAGCTCTTTCCCTTCGGAGACGCTATGCAAAATTTTGTGGAGACTAATCGCCGAGACCCGGAGAAGATCGATGTCAGCGAGCGACTGGACAATTTTGCCGAGATCTACAAATTTTTTGACAACCGCCAAGTCCGTAAGCAGGCCGAGCGCTGCGTGCAGTGCGGCGCCCCCTTCTGCACCAGCATCGGCTGTCCACTGCAGAATCACATCCCCCAGTGGCTCGAAGCGATTGCCGACCGCGACCTTGAACGCGCCTTTTACCTGTCGAACGAAAGTTCCCCCTTCCCGGAAATTCTCGGCCGGGTCTGCCCCCAGAGCCACCTTTGTGAAGGGGCCTGTACCCTCGACGACGGTCACGGAGCAATCACCATCGGCGCCATCGAAGCGTCAATTACCGACCTGGCTTTCGAAGCCGGGCTGCAACTCCCCTTTCCCGGCATCCGCCACGAGCAGACAATCGCGGTCGTCGGCTCCGGGCCGGCCGGGATCTCCTGCGCCCACTTTCTGCTCCGGGCCGGGATCGGCGTGGAAATGTATGAACGTGCCGACCGCCCCGGCGGCCTGCTCACTTACGGTATCCCCGGTTTCAAGCTGGACAAGGGGATTGTCGAGCGCCGTTTCAAACTGCTGCGTAAGGCAGGATTGAACTTGCATCTGCAACAGGAGGTCGGCAAAGATATCACGCTGGCCGACCTGCTCGACCGGCATGCCGCCGTTTTTATCGGCAGCGGTGCAACCAGGGGAAAACAGGCCGGGATGGCTGGTGAGGATCTGCCGCAGGTACTGCCGGCGATGGACTACCTGACCGTCAAACAACATCAGGTTTTCGGCAAAAGCGCTGATCCGAACTACACGATGCAGGACCAGCGCGTGGTGGTTATCGGCGGCGGCGACACCGCGATGGATTGTCTGCGAACGGCAGTCCGTGACGGAGCCCGGAGCGTTTCCTGCCTTTACCGACGGGACGCAGCCAACATGCCGGGCAGTTGCAAGGAATATCATAACGCGGTCGAAGAGGGGGTCGAATTCTGCTTCAATACCAGCCCACGGAATATTCACCGGAAAGAAACCGGGGTGCTCTGTGTCGAGGTGGAAAAGACCCGCATGGGGGAACCGGGTGAAGATGGCCGCCAGCGGGTCGAAATCCTCCCCGACAGCGTCCATTGTATCCCGGCAGACGTGGTCATTCCGGCGCTTGGCTTTGACGTGGAAACGCTCCCCGGTTTGCTCGCCGCCAAGGTGGAGTGTGATCAATGGGGACAGTTGATGATCGATCCCGCAACGGGAGCAACCAGCAATCCGAAAGTGTACGCCGGTGGTGATTGTTATCGCGGCGCGGATCTCGTGGTCACGGCAGCGGCGGATGGGCGCAGAGCGGCGCTGGCGATCATGCGAAAATTGTTGACTCGCTAAATGCAAGCCTTTGACCTCTGGCCGGCGACAATCACTCCCCTTTCCGCAAGTGAACAGGCTGAACTGCTCAACTTACTGCAACCGCTGTTCGGCGGACAACTGGCGCTGCACCAACTCCCCGGCAAGTTGGCCGCAGAACTGCCCCGCCTCTACCTGCCGTTGGCCGCTTGGCTGAATCAGCAACGCCCGGAAAGTGGGCCGTTACTGGTCGGGCTCAACGGCTCCCAGGGCAGCGGCAAATCGACCCTCTGCCGGCTGCTCAAGTGGATACTGGAAGCGGCCTTTAACTGCCGCACCGGCATCATCTCCATCGATGATCTCTACCTGCCGAAGGCGGCCCGTCGGAAATTAGCAGATCAGGTTCATCCCCTTCTGGCGACCCGTGGTGTTCCCGGAACCCATGATGTTCCGCTGGGACTTGAGCTTTTTTCTCAATTGAAACAAGGGACCACAGGGGCAAGACTCGCAATCCCCCGCTTCAATAAGGCCACCGATGACCGTTTCCCTCAGGAAGACTGGGATCAGGTCACAACTCCGGTCGACCTGATTCTGTTCGAAGGCTGGTGTGTCGGCGCGACCGCACAGGCTGATGAGGAATTGGCAGAGCCGGTCAACCGACTGGAATTGAAGGAGGACAGCGATGGTTCCTGGCGCCGCTACGTCAACGCGCAACTTCAGGGCCCCTATCGCGAGCTGTTTGACCAGCTCGATCTCCTGTTGATGCTGAAAATCCCCACCTGGGAGATCGTCTACCACTGGCGCAAGCGCCAGGAGGAGCAACTGGCGGCAAAACAGGGAGGCTCCGGAATTATGGGCGAGGTCGCCTTGCATCGCTTCATCATGCACTACGAGCGCCTGACCAAACACCAGCTGCGAGTCCTGCCGGATGTCGCCGACCTGATCCTGTCACTGAATCAGCAGCAGCGGGTCACGGCCCTGCAAGTTCGCTGACGGGACAAATATGGCTCGTCGATTTTTTACGACGCCATCTCAAGTCCTTTTGCGGAAGCATCAAAAATAATTTCTTTGGTTTCCCGGCGGAATACAGGTAGTATTGATCATCAAATTACGAATGATGAACCTCCCGCTATCTGTAGCTTTTCCGGAGTTTTCATTGGAACACTTCATCGCCCGACAACCAATTTTAGACCTTAAAGGCAAAGTCTACGCCTACGAGCTCCTGTTCCGTTCAGGCCTGCATAACTATTTTGATGCAGACGATCAGGATCAGGCCGCAGCCAGCGTCATTGCCAACAGCAGCCTGCTCTTTGAATTGAACGAAATGAGTGGCGGGAAAAAAATCTTTATCAACTGTACCCGCAAGGTTCTGGTTGAAGATTTCATGACCATATTGCCGAGGCAGCAGGCGGTGGTTGAAGTTCTGGAGCATGTGGAACCGGACGCGGAGGTGATTGAAGCCTGCCGACGGCTCAAGAATCAAGGCTACATTCTGGCTCTCGATGATTTTGTCTATCACCAGCACTTCGAACCACTGCTGGAAATAGCGGATATCATCAAGGTCGATTTTCTGCTCAGTGATGTTGCTGAACAGGAACGTCTCGCCAAAACAATGATTCCACGCGGCATCAAAATGCTGGCGGAAAAAGTGGAAACCCACGAGGTTTACGAGCAAGCGAAAAAAATGGGGTACCAGCTGTTCCAGGGATATTTCTTCAGCAGGCCGGTGATTATTTCACGCAAGGACATCCCGACCAACAAATTGCAGTTCCTGCGCATCCTCAAGGATATCCACGCTGAAGAAGTTGATTTCCAAAAACTGGCGCAGACGATCCAGAGCGAAGTATCCCTCTCGTACAAACTGTTAAAACTGATCAACTCCGCCGCATTTGCCCTGCGCCATAAAGTCACCAATATTCTACAGGCGTTGTCGTTGCTCGGCCTCCGTGAAATCCGTTCCTGGGTTTCACTGCTGGCGATCTCAGCCATGGCCGAGGATAAACCGGACGAACTTGTTATCTGCTCTCTGGTCCGTGCCAAGTTCTGCGAACAATTGGCAGAGTTATGCGGATTTTCCAATCGCCAAGCCGACATGTTCCTCATGGGACTTTTTTCCCTGCTCGATGTCATCATGTCCCGGCCAATTGATGAAATCCTTCAGGAAATCACCGTCGAAGAAGATCTCCGGGAAGCCCTCACCGGAACTCCCGGCACCATGCGGACCATCCTTGAGCTGATTATGGCGATAGAAAAAGGGGACTGGGATCAGGTGTCAAACTTGTCTGCAGAACTCGACATTGATGAAAAACCTCTCAGTGAAGCCTACATGGGCGCCGTGAAGTGGGCCAATGAAATTTATGCCATATAGCCGGCTATACATCATTCTTTTTTGCGAGACCATCATTCTTTCCAGCATCCGCGCCTAACCCATTGACTCGAATACTCGTGTTTCAGCACCGGGACATCCGGCAGGTCAGATCCCGGAACATGGACATTCAACCAATCGGAAAGAAATCTCTTCACCTCAAGAGAGTCCGCAAACTCGCCGTTCTTGTTCCGCTGCCACAAGCCATGGTGCCTGCTCGATAGACCGCTCATGTTCGCGGCAGTGTTTGAGTCCTCCCGGACATTCCGCCCGGCGTATATCGTCTTCCCGACAAGCCGGCACAAGTAGGTTGTGGTTATTTTAATCTTTCGGCGATTGACAGTCCGGCACACACAGGTTAAAAAAGCCCCCTTTATAAAATCGGAGTCTGTATGACAGAAAAAATATTATCCGCTGGCGATTATATTTCCGCCAAGTGTACCAAGTGCAAAGCGACAACCAATCACACGATTGTTGCCATGGTCGGAAAAAAAGTTGTCAAGGTTGAATGCAACACCTGCGGCGGAACCCATAATTACCGGAGTGAAGCAGCAGAAAAAAAAACCACCAAGCGCAAAGCGACAACCACCAAGCCAGCTGCGGAAAGCAAAGCGCAGCGTGCCTGGGAAGAGATCATGGCGCAGTCCCGTTCGGAAGATGCTGTCCCCTACAACATGGCCACTTCGGTGACAACGGGTATGTTGATTCAACACCCCAGCTTCGGTCTTGGCCTGGTCATCAACTGTATTCGCCCGAACAAAATGGAAGTCCGTTTTCAATCGGGCGTTAAACTGTTGCGTTGCAAGCTCGACTGACACCGGCAAAAGATTGACAAGCACCACCGGGTGCGGTTTAGTGGTGAGCGAAACTTCGACTCGGCGCTAACAGCCCATGACACTGTGAGTTGCGATGGCAATCCCCTCTCCTGCAAGCAAACATTCTCGCTTACTGCCGACTTTAGCGGCGCTGGTCATTATTATTGCCGGGATGAAAGCCGCCTCGGCGCTGTTGGTTCCTTTTCTTCTCGCGATCTTTATCTCGATCATTAGTGCCGGACCTTTTTACTGGCTGCAAAAACATAAAATGCCCCCCTGGCTGGCCCTACTGATCGTCATCGCAAGCGTCATGCTGGCCGGGTTTCTGATGATCACGCTGGTCGGTACCTCGGTCAACGATTTCAACAACAACCTGCCGGTCTATCAGGAAAAACTTCGTGCTCAGGCCCTGCTGCTGATCGACTATCTCAACAGATTCGGCATCAAGCTTTCCCGGGAGGTTCTCCTGGAACATTTTGATCCGGGCGCAGTCATGCAGTCGGCTGCCAGCATGCTGGCCAGAGCCGGCGGGGTGTTGACCAACTCGTTCCTGATCCTGCTGACGGTCATCTTTATTCTCTTTGAAGCCGCCGGTATGCCGGCCAAATTACGGGCCGCGCTGCCTGATGCCCACTTTCCACTGGCGTCGTTCGAAAAATTTATCGCTGGCGTACGCCAGTATCTGGTCATCAAAACCCTGGTCAGCCTGGCGACCGGGATCGCCGTCACCATCGGTCTGATGCTGCTTGGCCTCGACTATTTTCTGCTCTGGGGCCTGCTTGCCTTCCTGCTCAACTACGTGCCGAATATCGGCTCGATCATCGCAGCGATTCCCGCTGTTCTGCTGGCCGTCGTGCAACTGGGGACGTTCAAGGCCTTATTGGTCGCAGCCATCTATCTGGCCGTCAATGTCATCATGGGGAATGCCGTTGAGCCTAAACTGATGGGGCGCAAACTGGGGCTGTCATCTCTCGTGGTGTTTCTTTCGCTGGTTTTCTGGGGCTGGATTCTCGGCCCGATCGGCATGCTGCTTTCAGTCCCATTGACGATGATTGTCAAAATTGCCCTGGAAGTGAATGATTCGACCCGCTGGCTGGCCATCCTGCTCAGCTCAGATGCCTCGGTTCCGCAAAAAGCCTCTGCCTACAAGTAATATTCCTCCAGGCAGCGTCGCCTGGCCACCTCTCTGGCCCATCAGCAGCCGTTAGACGAGAAAGAGCAAGCACTCACACTAAGGGTCTATCCCGACACCACGACTGAAGGGATTGCTGCGCGGATCACGGAACGGGTCAGCCATTCCGAATGTTGGAAATGACGCCTTACAAATCCTTAGAAAAGCTGAGACGCTATTATAAAACGATTTATTGTACAGATAACCCTAAGGGTCAGACGATTTCCCCCTGTGGTTACTCAGGTGCGGGACCACTCGATGCGGGCAAAAGCGTTGTGATTATGGATGCTTTCCTGATTGACTATGTTAACTTGAAACCATGAAATCCGAGCATCACTCATCAGTTTTTGTGCCACGTTACGGACAATATCTTCGACAAATACCGGGTTCTCATAGGCCTGTTCAGTGACCGCCTTCTCATCCTCACGCTTTAATAGGACGTATACCGGGGCAGAGGCAGATGTTTCTGCGATTTCAATGAGATCCTCAATCCAAAACAGCTCAGGATTGCCGTTGGGCTTTCGGACAGTACGTATTTCAATGCTTACATGCCCCCTTTGGTTATGGGCGCCATATTTCGAAATGGCTTTACTGCATGGGCAAAGGCTGGTCACTGGGACCTTTACGCCCAAAATATAATCATCGCCTTGGTCATCGGCGTTGCCAACAAAGCTGCATTCATATTTCATGAGCCCTGGAGATTTGCTGACCGGTGCCACCTTTTCCAGAAAATACGGAAAGTAGATTTCAACCTTTGCCCTTTCAGCTTGAAGGCGCTTCTTGAGGGAAGGCAACATCTGCGACAAGGTTCGTATGGTCATTTCGTCCTGGTACTCGTTGAGCACCTCGAAAAAACGACTCATATGCGTCCCCTTGAAATGATGAGGAAGATTGACTGTCATCGACAGGGTGGCAACCGTTTTCTGGCTACCGCTGGTTTTGTCTAACACAATGATGGGGTGGCTGATATCACAGACACCAACCTCATCAATCGGAATGTTGCGTTTGTCTTGGGAGCTCTGAAGATCAATCATCGCCATTCACCATGTTGGATGACATTTTTCAGCATTGGGGCATGCTGGAATCACAGGAAGAGGACAGAATACGGTGGGACTATGCACAATTCAACCTACAAATTCCAGCTTTTTAAATGCCCACCCTTTTCCTGGCTCCGCAAAGTCCAATTCTATCTCCTAGTGTTCCAGGGGCAGTCCATAAGTTCTGCACGGTTATGCCGCCAGCTTGAGGGAGCCTTTTCCGGCCGGTTGGAAATACCGCACCGTGGGACGTATCCAAGGGAGAAAGCTATCCCTTGATCACCGCCAGCGGCCGCAGCCGGGCGACGATCTTGCCGATGCCGGCCTGCTCCACCACATTGACCACATCGAGGACATCCTTGTAGGATTCAGAGATCTCTTCGGCCAGCGTGGCCCGGGACGAAGCGCGAATGATGATCCCCCGTGCGGCCAGTTCCGCCTCGATATTTCGCCCGCGGGCGAGCTTTTTCGCCGCATGGCGGGAGAGGACCCGACCGGCACCGTGACAGGTGGAGCCGAAGGTCTCCTCAAAGGCCCCTTGGGTGCCGACCAGCACGTAGGAGTAGCGTCCCATGTCACCGGGGATCAGCACCGGCTGGCCGACACTGCGGTAGAGTTCCGGGGTGTCGGCGTGCCCCGGAGGAAAGGCGCGAGTTGCGCCCTTGCGATGGACGCAGAGTCGCCGCGTTTGCCCCTCAAACTGGTGGGTCTCCATTTTGGCGATATTGTGGCAGACGTCATAGATAACCGAGATACGCAGCTCGTCCGAGCTCTTGCCAAGCACCCGTTCAAAGCTTTCGCGTACCCAGGCGGTGATCAGCTGGCGGTTGGCAAAGGCGAAATTGGCCGCGCAGGCCATCGCCGCCAGGTATTGCTTCCCCTCCGGACTGTTGAGGGGGGCGCAGCACAACTGACGATCCGGCAGTTCGATGCCGTACTTGCTGGCGGCGTGCAGCATCATCCGCAAGTGATCATCGCAGACCTGGTAGCCCAGGCCGCGACTACCGGTGTGGATGGTGACCGTGACCTGACCGGGAAACAGCCCCAGCACGTTGGCGGCCTGCTGATCGCCGATCTCTTCGACCAAGTCGACCTCGAGAAAGTGGTTACCGCTGCCGAGGGTGCCGAGCTGGTTGCGCCCTCGCTCCAGGGCCCGATCGGAAATCACTTCCGGGTCGGCGCCGGCGAGCGTCCCCTTTTCCTCAATATGCTCCAGATCTTCCGCGCGACCGAAACCGTTCTCCACCGCCCAGCGGGCTCCCTTGGTGAGCACCTTGCGCTCCTCGGCGACGCTCAGCTTCAGATCGCGCCGATGAGAACCAATCCCCGAGGGGACATTGCGGAACAGTTCGTCGGCCAGTTTTTCGATCCACGGCCGGACCTCGCCGACGGTCAGTTCGGTGCGCAACAACCGCACCCCGCAGTTGATGTCATAACCGACGCCACCAGGGGAAACCACCCCCTGCTCGGCATCGAAGGCCGCCACCCCGCCGATGGGAAACCCGTAGCCCCAGTGGATATCAGGCATGGCGATGGAGGGGCCAACAATCCCGGGCAGGGTCGCGACATTACGCACCTGCTCCAAGGCCTTCTCCTTCTGCAGGACTGCCATCATCGCCCTGTCGGCGAACACCAGCCCATCGGTACGCATCGCCCCTTCGCGGGGGATTCGCCAGCGGCAGGCATCGATCTGCTGGACCTTGACGCTCATCGCGTGCTCCTTGTCACAACTACAGGCAATTGAACAATTTCAGAGATCAACAAAGACTTGCGCCCGCCAGCCAGAGGCGGTTTCCTCAACTTTGATCTGATGATAGGTCACCGCCTTGATTTCCCGTTCCAGGTAATGACGATCGGCATCCAGGGTTTCCCCTCGCACCCGAGCCCGTAGCTGGTAATCGGTAACGCTGTCGATCTCAAAGGCGGCGGGCAGAAACTGCCGGGATTCCAGCAGGAACAGCAGCTCACTCAACCAGTTGACCAGCAACTCTTCCCGGTCCTGCCCCTGCACCTCGACCAGGATTTCCTGGCTGGGTTGGATATCGGTGCAGGCGGTGATGATCTGCCGCAGACCCAACGCCGCCTGTTGAAAGAGGGCAGCCAGAGTCTCCCCTTCCGCCGCTATCCCCATGTCTGCAGTGTGCTCCAGCAAGCGAAAACTGTTCATGGTGAGTCGGTTAGCCTCCTTGTGATCTGTGGCATCGGAGGCAGCAAAAAAATCTGCCTCAGAGTGTCCGCTCCCAACTGACCCGGCACATATCCGGATTTCCGGCCCAGCTGATCTTGAGTTCACCCTGATGGGCCCGGTGCAGCACTTTCCCCAGATGTTCCGCCAGCTTCTCTTCGGTGGTTTCGATGACCAGTTCATCTTTTTGGCGGGTCATCCGGATAATCCGCTCCAGGGGATTCTTGGCGTAGGCCTTGTTCTCTTCATTTTTCAGGATGTGGCGGATCTCCTCCTCGTGCTCCCAGAGATAACTTCCGCGCAGGGTCACAATCCCCTCTGGATAACCGGCGGCGACCTTCTGGCAGGCCGGGCAGGTCACCTTGTTAGTCTTCGGGCTCAATTCCAGTTTCCGATAGGTTTCCGAGTCGTGCGTCCAGCGCTTGCGATGGAAAACGGCCTTACAAGTCGTACAGATCGACGCCTCCTTGGTTCCTTCGTGTGGCAGGAAAGGATCTGTGCTGGTCGTTTTTCGTCCTCTTTTGTCGCTGATTCCGAATCTACTGACGTCTCTTTGCATGACGACCTCCTTTATTTTGAATCTGCATTGACTGCCTACATTCAGTATAAACCCTGGCAAGTATCTTTCCAGCCCTGGTGGCGCAGAAAAAACAACTAAAACATAGTCTGTTTGACTACCAGACAGGCAGCACCGGCAATCAGGGTCCGGTTTCCACTCCCAATCAACTGGCTATTTAGTCAGATTAAGCAAGATCAGCGTCAAGTACCCACACATGCTTCAGGATTGCGGTATAATTAAAATCTAACCTTTTCGATGGAGCAGATATGCAGCGAACCTTTATTGCTCTAAGCATATTGCTATTAGTAGCTCTGATCTGGCTGGCTGCCGATCGCTCGACGGAGGAGGTCCGACTGGGAGGTGGCCCCGAGGGCGGGACCTTTATCGTCTACGCCAAAGGGCTGGCTGAGCTGTTGCGGCAGGAGCTACCCGAACTGCAACTCAAAGTCACCAGTTCCGGTGGCTCGACCGCTAACTTGAACGATATCGAAGAAGGCAAAGTGGCCCTTGCCCTGGCCTATGCTGGAGATGCCTACTTGGGCAGTCAGGGGCTGCTGAAAAAGCACCCGACTCGTCTGGCTAATGTCCAAGCCCTGGGACGCGTTTACGGTTCCACCGCACAGCTGGTGGTCCTGAAAGAGAGTATTATCAAAACCCCGGAAGACCTAGTCAACCGGCGGGTCGCCATTGGCAGTTCCGGCTCTGGTGCGGCCCACAGCGCTGAACGTTATTTTCGCAGTCTGGGGATCTGGGATGAAATCACCCCACTCTACCTGGGGTACGATCTGGCCATGGGGGAGCTGATCAGCAGACGCGCCCAAGCGGTCTGGCAGCTGGTCGGAGCACCCTGTGCAGCGATTGTCAATACCAGCCGCAAACATCCGCTCCGCCTGATCGATCTGGCCGAGCTCGCCGACCAGAGCGATTTTTTGCTCGAATACCCCTTCTATACGCGGGTCAGCATCCCTGCCGGCACCTATAGCGGCCAGACCCGTCCAATCGACAGTTTCCAGGACAATACCTTGCTGGTGGCGCACCCTGGCACAGATCCGCAGTTGATCGCCACCACCCTGCATTTACTGTTCAGCCCAAAAGGGATGCAGCAGATGCGCAAGATTCATCCGATCGCCAAAGATTTGGATGTGCAGAAAGGGCTGCAGGGAATCCAGATTCCACTGCATCCTGAAGCTGTAAAATTCTGGCGGGAGCAAGGGGTTCTCAAATAATCCAACTTGGCTGCTGACAAAGGCTGGGACTTCATTGTTGAGGACCTCTTCCATCTAATAAAAAAGCCGCTACGTTTCATTGCAGCGGCTTTAATGTTTCCCTGAAATCGGGCGGGGTTGTATCATCCCGCCCGGGGGGGGTCTATCAACTGAGCTTAGACCTGCTTGACAGGTTGACTGACCTTAGCCGCTACCGAAGCTGCAGTGTAGCTGGCCGGAATGCCGCTGCCGCCACCGATGCTGACACCTTGAAAATCGGGATAGGCTTCCATACCGATTTCGCTCTTGTCACAACCGATCAGCTCTTCCTCTTCACTGACCCGGATACCGACGCTGTACTTCAAAGCCAACCAGACGATGGAACTGGACACAATCACGAAAGCACCGGTCGCCAGGACACCGATCAACTGGGTTACGAAGCTGGCTTCACTGTCGGTAATCGGTACCGCCAGAGTCCCCCAAATCCCGCAGACCAGGTGAACCGACAGAGCACCAACCACGTCATCGATCTTCAGCTTGTCGAAGAAAGGAACGGCCAGCACAACCAGAATACCGCCGACAGCACCGATCAGGGTGGCCGCGCCAGGGGACGGGGTCGCTGGACCGGCAGTGATCGAAACCAGACCGGCCAAGGCGCCGTTGAGACCCATGGTGACGTCAACTTTTTTGTAGATCAGTTGAACCATGATCATGGCAGTGATCATCCCGCCACAGGCGGCCATGTTGGTGTTAACCATAACGTTCGACATTTCAATAGCGGATGCGGCATCGCCGAGGGCCAGGACTGAACCGCCGTTAAAGCCGTACCAGCCCATCCAGAGAACAAAGGTACCCAGGGTTGCCATAGGAATGTTGGATCCGGGCAGAGGGTTGACGCGGCCGTTCTTACCGTACTTGCCTTTACGAGCACCGAGGATGATGGCACCGGTCAGAGCAGCCCAACCGCCGACCGAGTGAACGATAGTGGAACCGGCGTAATCTGAGAAACCCATTTCGGACAACCAGCCGCCACCCCAGCCCCAGGAACCCTGAATCGGGTAGATGATCCCGGTCAAAAAGACACAAAAGGCGAGGAATGACCAGAGCTTGATCCGTTCTGCGACACACCCTGAGACAACAGAACAAGCGGCGCCGCAGAAGACCATCTGGAAAAACCAGTCGGAGGCGGCCGAATAGCCACCGGAATAATCACCGGCCAAGGCTGCGGTATCATCAGCCGACCAGAGTCCGAAAGAGCCCATAAAGCCGCCGTCAACCCCAGCGTACATCAGATTGTAACCGACCACATAGAAGAGAATCCCGGCGATACCGAACATGGAGATATTCTTCAGGCAGATGGTGGCGACGTTCTTGGAGCGCACCAGCCCGGATTCAAGCATGGCGAATCCGGCGGCCATCCACATGACCAGAACTCCCATGATCAAAAATGAGAAGGTGTTCAGAATGTAGGACATTTCCGAAACCGGGGCATCTTCGGCCAAAGCCAAAGCGGGCAGGCCGAGCAACAGGCCGGTGGCCAGAATCGAGATAAGCGTTTTCATAACATCTGTTCCCCTTATTACAATAAGCAAAGAACTGATCGGGTTAAAGAGAATCTCTTCCGGTCTCACCGGTCCGAATCCGAATAGATTGTTCAACCGGCGTGACGAAAATCTTGCCGTCACCGATTCGACCGGTGCGGGCTTCACGCTGTACGGCGGTGACCACCTTTTCGACCTGATCAGCAGAAACGACAAGTTCGAGCTTGACCTTGGGTATAAAGTCGATCTGGTACTCGGCGCCCCGGTAGAGTTCGGTATGCCCTTTCTGACGGCCGAATCCACGGACTTCACTGACCGTCATCCCGTTGACCCCCAGATCACAAAGGACGGCTTTGACGCCATCCAGCTTGAACGGCTTGATGATGCATTCGATTTTTCTCATTCGCGTAAATCTCCTTTCCAGAGACATCAAATTAAAAAGGCGCTCTGAACTGCATCCTGATGAGACGATGACATTACCTATAGCAGCACGTGTGCCAAAATTCTAACCTGCTGAAAACACAGGGTTAACATCTGTTCCCCAAGCCGCTGTGCTCTTTTTTTAGGCAATACTTTCTGCTCTTGTGCAATTTCTAACCGGTGGTTAAGGCTCCTGATGAAAAAATTACCAAGGCAGATTGACAGCGTTTCAAACGCGTGTTTTAATCGATCGTATAACTCATTCACTGGAAGCTTGCCATGTCACAGTTTGATACAAAAACCCGGATTCTGGATGCCGGAGAGCATCTCTTTGCCCGTGACGGTTTTCACAACACCTCACTCAGGGCAATTACCAGCCTGGCGAAAGTCAATCTGGCCGCGGTAAATTATCATTTTGGTTCCAAGGAAGCCCTGCTGCAGGCCGTTATTGAGCGCCGTCTGCTCCCGCTGAATCAGCTCCGCAAGAAACAGATCGATGCCGTTCTCGCCGCAGCAGCAGCGACCGGAGCTGCACCCTCTGCCAAGGCCCTGCTCCGAGCATTTATCGAACCGACCCTGGCTTTCCGCAGTGCCGGTCCCGGAGCCCAGGATTTTATCGCCCTGATCGGTCGTTCCATGAGTGAACCGGATGAAACCGTTCGCAATTGCTTTATCGGCCTGGTCTTACCGAATTTCCGGCTCTTTTTCGAAAGCCTGCAACTGGCCCTGCCGCAACTGCCCTCGGCGGTTTTAATGGCCAGAGTACAATTTACTTTAGGTGCCATGAGCCATGTCATGTGCACCAGTCATAAACCGATCATAAACGATCCCAGTGCCCCGAAACCTCTTGATGACACCACACTGATTGAACAATTGCTGCAGTTCGTCACCAGTGGCCTGGAGGCCCCGCAATGAGATACCTGCTTCCACTATTACTGCTGCTCGCGGCCTGCAGCCCGTTTACAGTCCCGGAAACAACCTCCCCTCCATTGCCGCAAAGTTATCTGGGTGGCCGGCAGCAGGGAGTTGAGAAACTGCCTGATCGTTGGTGGGAAGTCTTCGCCGACCCGGAATTGAACCGCTTACAACAACAATTGCTGCACGGCAACCTCGATCTGCGCCAGGCCCTCTACCGACTTGAGCAACTTGCAGCTTTGCAACGGGCCGGCGGTGCCGGACTCTGGCCGGCGTTAACGTTGAACGGCTCAGTCAGCCGCAACAGCACTCCAGGAATAACCGGCAGCAGTATCAGCAACAGTTCGCAAATTTCCCTGGCGGCCGGATATGAGATCGATCTCTGGAACCGCCTGCACAACAAAACCACGGCCGCAGAATTGCGCCGGAAGGCCGGTCAACAGGAGGCACAAACGCTCCTGCTCAGCTTGTCCGCACAACTGACAGAACAGTACTTTCTTGCTGCGGAGCAACGTGCCCAACTCCACCTGCGTCAGCGCCAGATTGAACGCAACCGGCAACTGCTTGAAATCACAACTGAACGTTACCGAGCAGGGCTGACAACCGCCGGTGAGCTCTACCAGATCCGGAAAAATCTGGCGCAGAATGAGTCCCGGATCCCGCCGTATCGTACCGGCCTGATCCAGGCCGAGAACAGCATGGCCCTGCTGCTTGGACAAGTCCCGCAGACAGATATGACCCGGGGTAAGCAACTCCCACAGCTTTCCAGTTTGCTCGACAGTGGCTTACCGGCCAGCCTGCTGACCCGTCGACCGGATATTGCCGCCGCACTGCTGCAGTTACAGGCAGCAGACCAGGAGCTGGCAGCAGCCCTGGCGGAGCGGCTGCCGGCCGTCAATCTGACAGCCACACTCGGCCGATCCGTCACACAACTGGCCGGTGGCGACATTGAAGGCAGCTTTTGGAGCCTGGCTCTCGGGCTGACACAACCGCTTTTCGATGGCGGCCGCCGCAAGGCAGAAAGTGCTCGCCAGCAAGCCATTCGGGAAGAGCAACTGGCGGCTTACCAACAGACCATCCTGAAAGCGGTTCAAGAGGTTGAAAATGCTCTGTCCGCCGACCAGAACAGCGCTGTCCGGGTTGCTTGGCTGAAGCAACAACAGCACATAAGTGAGCAGGATCTGGCCTTGGCACAGGACAACTACCGATCCGGTCTGACCGACAGCAGCGTCCTGCTCAGCAGTGAAATCAGTCACCTGGAGATTGTCAGTCAGAACCTCAGTGCTCAGCGACAGTGGTTGAGCAGCAGAATCACCCTGGCCCGTGCCCTCGGCGGCAGCTGGATGGCGGAAGAGCTGGATAAGCAACAACAAAAACTCCATAAAAAATAGGCAAAACAGATGAATACTGAACAGAAAAAATCGCGCATGGCACTAAAAATCATCCTGCCGATCCTGATTCTGCTCCTCGGTATCGGTGCCTTTGTCGGCATCGGAAAGCTGAAAAAGCCCCCCCAGAGACAAATCTCGCAACAGCTTGGAATCCTCGTCGATGTGATCGAATTGCAGGCGGCTCCACACCAGGTGACCGTTCATGCCACCGGGACAGTTCAGACCGAGCAGGAGATTGCCCTGGTTCCCGAGGTCAGCGGCAAGGTCAACTGGATATCTCCCCGACTGGTCGGCGGCGGGATGTTCAAAAATGGTGAAATCCTACTTAAAATTGAACAGAGCGACTACCTGCTTACTGTCGAAAAGGCCCGGGCCGATATCGCCCGCGCCCAAGTGGCCCTGAAAACCGAGCAGGAAAGGGCTCGCGTCGCCCGGCAGGAGTGGCAGCGGGTCGCTCTTCCCGACAACAGCGAACCGGGTCCACTGGTCACCCGTGAAATTCAGCTGCAACAGGAACAAGCCAATCTGGCGGCGGCCCAAGCGAATCTGCAACTGGCATCGTTGAACCTGCAGAGGACCGAATTAAAAGCACCATTCAACGGGCGAATCCGCCGGGAACAGGTTGATCTCGGTCAGTACCTGCGGGCCGGCACCAGCATCGGCAGTTTTGCCGGGACCGACCGGGCTGAAATTCACATCCCGCTGCCGACACAAGAACTGAAATGGCTGACAATCCCGATGGCCGGCAGCACCCGGAGCGGCTCGACTGCGTATATTGATCTGCCCGGCAACCGGCAGACACGTTGGCAGGGACGGATTGTCCGCAGCCTCGGCGAAATAGATCCCGGCAGTCACATGGCCACGGTCATCGTCGTCGTCGATGATCCCTATCAACTTGCCGGCTCAAGCGGATTGCCCGACCTGGCAACCGGACTGTTTGTCGATATTGAACTGCTGGGGAATCGGCTGGACAGCATCATCAGCATTCCCCGTGATGCCTTACGCAACAACCAGCAGGTCTGGATCGCGGATGACAAGAACCGTTTGCGCCTGCGGCCGGTTGACATCCTGCGCCGCGAGCAGCGGCAACTGTTGATCAGCAAGGGGGTTTCATCAGGAGAAAGATTGATCATGACAACCCTTTCTCCTGCGGCTGAGGGGATGCTGTTGCGGCCGGTCCTGCAGGAGCGCCGCTTATGAACGGAGCGATCAAATGGATGGCCCGTAATCACGTGGCCGCCAACCTGCTGATGATGGTACTGCTGCTCGGCGGATTCATCATGGCCCCAAGCATCAAACAGGAAATCTTCCCGGAAGTTTCTCTCGATCGCGTTTCGGTATCGGTTGCCTATCCCGGTGCGGGTCCCGAAGAGGTCGAGGAAGGGATCATTCTCAAAATCGAGGAGAGCCTGACCGCGGTTGACGGTATCAAGCAGCTGAAGGCAACGGCCAATGAAGGTTCCGGCTCGGTCATTGCCGAAGTCTATTCCGACATTGACGTCGATGACGTTCTGCAGGATATCAAGAGCGAGATCGACCGCATCAGCACTTTTCCGGAAGATGCGGAAAAACCGATCATTAGCAAGCTCTCCAACCGCCGTGAAGTGATCTCGGTGGTTATTTACGGTGAAACGTCCGAACAAGTATTACGTGAGCAGGCGGAACAAATCCGTGACGAGTTGCTGGAATTGCCGGACATCACCCAGGTTGATCTGAGCGGTGTCCGCCCTTTCGAAATCACCATCGAAGTTCCGGAAGAGAACCTGCGGCGCTACAACCTGACTCTCGATCAGGTGGCCGCCCGGATTCGGGCCGCGTCCCTTGACCTGCCCGGTGGTACGATCAAGACCAGCGGCGGGGAGATCCTGCTGCGGACCAAGGAACGCCGCTACTGGGGACCGGAATACGCTGACATCACCATCATCGGCAAAGCGGACGGCAGCCAGGTCCGGCTGGGCGAAATCGCCAATGTGATCGATGGGTTTGCCGACAGTGAAACCTACGGCCGTTTTGACGGCAAACCGGCGGCGATGGTGAAAGTATTCCGTATTGGCGAGCAGAAACCGACTGAAATCTCCGCACGGGTGATTGCCTACGTTGACCAGAAACGGCAGGAATCGCCGGAAAGCCTGCAACTGGCGATCTGGAACGATACCACCGAGATTTTTAACAGCCGTATGAGCCTGCTGCAGAAAAACGCCATGATCGGTTTAACCCTGGTGGTTATCATCCTTGGGCTGTTCCTGGAAATCCGCCTCGCTGCCTGGGTGATGCTCGGCATCCCCATTTCCTTTTTCGGCACCCTGTTCGTCATGCCCTGGCTCGGGGTTTCGATCAACATGATTTCGCTGTTCGCCTTCATTCTGGCGCTGGGGATTCTCGTCGATGATGCCATCGTCATCGGCGAAAATATCTTTGAACACCGGCAGCGGGGAAAACCCTATGCCCAGGCAGCGATTGACGGGACTCTGGAAGTCGCCATCCCGGTCACCTTCTCAATTCTCACCACCATCGCAGCCTTTTTACCGCTGATTTTTGTCAGCGGCATGATGGGCAAGTTCATCCAGGTCATACCGCTTATCGTTATCACCCTGCTGTTGATGTCGCTGATCGAATCACTGCTGGTGCTCCCGGCGCATCTCAGTTTCGGCAAAGCACGATCGCAGAATGGCGGCCTGCTCGGCCGGATTGACCGGGTTCGCCAACGGTTCGGTGACAGCCTGGAACGCTTCATCAACGGCCCCTATCTGCAACTCCTCAAGCTCAACCTCAATTTTCGCTACGCCTCGCTGGCCATCGGCCTCACAGCACTGCTGCTGACGATCGGTATCGTCAAGGGCGGTTTGATCAAGTTCACCTTCATGCCGGAAGTTGACGGTGACCGGATTACCGTCGCCATCCAGATGAATCGCGGGGTGCCGATCGAAGAGACCGGCCGGGTTGCCGACCTGATCCTGCAAAAAGGGCTGGAAACCGTCGCCGAATACGATGCTGAACGTCCGGCGGGGGACAGTATTCTGCGCAATGTTTATACCGTGGTTGGTGGCAATATTGCCGGCGGTGGACCCGGTGGCGGTTCCAGTACAACCGCAACCCACATGAGTAATATTGCCATGTTTCTGACCAAGAGCGAGTTGCGTGATATCCCGGCAACGGAAATATCCACCACTTGGCGCAAAAAAGTCGGTGAAATCCCCGGCATCGATTCCCTCACCTTCAGGTCCAACCTGGTGCGGATGGGTGCCGATATCGACGTGCTGCTGGCCCATCAGGATTTTGCCGCACTGGAGCAATCCTCTGAACGCATTCGCACCGCCCTCGCTGCCTATCAAGGGGTCAGTGACATTGAAGATACTTATGCACGGGGCAAACGGGAGATTAAACTGAAACTGAAACCGGCGGCCCGTACCTTGGGAATCACCGAAAGCGATCTGGGCCGCCAGATCCGGGCCGCTTTCTATGGTGCTGAGGCCTTACGCCTGCAACGCGGCCGGAATGAGCTCAAGGTGATGGTTCGCTACCCCGACGCGGATCGGCGCGAACTCTGGAATTTTGAAACCATGCGCATCCGCACGCCGACCGGCCAGGAAATTCCCCTGACCCAGGCGGCGGAAATCATCGAAGGATACGGCTTCTCGGAAATTAACCGCACCGACCGCAAACGGGTGATCAATGTTTCGGCAACCGTGGATGGGCAGCAGGCAAACGCCCAGGAAATCATCACCGACCTGAAACGGAACCTGCTTCCGCAGTTGCTTGCGGACTACCCGGGGCTCACTTGGGATATGGAGGGAGAAGAAAAAGAACGCAGCGAATCATTGGGCAGCATGCTCAACGGTTTTAAGCTGGCGATGGTGGCCATCTTCACCCTGCTGGCCATCCCCTTCCGCAGCTACAGCCAACCGTTGTTGATCATGGCGGCAATCCCCTTCGGGATGATCGGCGCGGTGCTCGGCCACATCATCATGGGTTTTAATCTGAGCCTGCTGAGTCTGTTCGGTCTGGTGGCCCTCTCCGGTGTGGTGATTAATGATTCCCTGCTGTTGATCGACAAAGCAAATCGCAACCGTCGTGCAGGAATCCCTCTGTATGAGGCAATTGTTTCTGCCGCAACCCGGCGCTTTCGACCCATCGTACTGACGTCGCTGACGACCTTTTTCGGCCTCGTGCCGATGATTCTGGAAACCAGCGTTCAGGCGCAATTCCTCGTGCCGATGGCGATCTCCCTCGGTTTCGGCATCCTCTTCGGCACCGGAATTATCCTGCTGTTGATTCCAGCACTATATTTAATTCTGGAAGATATCAGGCGGCTGTTCGGCCTGAAAGAGGAGCATGCAAAATACGATACGTAAACGTAACGATTCCGAACATTGCTTCGCCTGTCTTGCCACCCCGGACAGAGAAGAAGCAGAGTTTGTTATTGATCTCTTTTTCACCTCCCTCGGGACTGAGCACGATATTTTCGGTTTTTCCATTCCGTTTCTCATCATCCCCGGATATTCAGCTGCCTCTGACATTAACCTGCTGACAATGGAGATGTTTCACGGGATCAGCGAAATGTACTACTATCTGAGTGACAGCGGTGGCAATGTTCTGCTTCGTCGCGAAAAGGCAAAAGCATCCGTACGCACGGACAAACTGGCCCTGCCGATCATCACGATTCCAATCAATACCATGGATTGAGCATGCTCGAAGCATGGCCGGAACAATAACCACATGGGGGAATAATAGCAGTGATAGAAGATTACGATTCATCTTGGGAAAAGTTCTCGCGGATTCAGGGGTTAACATGGGGTTGAATTTGTAGTATATCGGGTATAGCATCGCATATCGCAGATATCGAAATTGCGCTATCTGTATGAAAATATTAAAAGGAGAGCGGGTATGATCAAGGAGATTGGCTTCATCGGTTTGGGGACTGTCGGCAGATTCATGGCAGAAAATCTACTCAAAGGACGCTACAACCTGACGGTCTTCGACAACAATGCCGAAGCGGTCCAGACTCTGGTTGATAAAGGAGCAGTCGCCGCCTCTTCGGCCGTTGAGGCGGTAAAAGGGAAAGATTTGGTCATGACCGTTTTGCCTGGTGAGACGGGACTGCAGCAGACTTTTTCAGCGAAAGGGGGAGTTCTTGAAGAGATCACTCCCGGCACGATCCTGTGTGACTTGGGAACCCACTCCCTGGAAGTCACTGAAGAGGTGTCTAAAAAGGCCGCCGAGCGCAAAATTCTGTTTCTGGATGCACCGGTGTGGGGAACCAAGGAACATGCGGCCAATGGCCTGCTGACCATTCTGGTCGGTGGTGACAACTCGGTGGTCGGCCGTTGTCGCGAGGTGCTGTCCCATGTCGGCTTGAATATTCTGCATGTCGGCGATATTGGTGACGCAACCAGAATGAAATTTGTGGTCACTCTGGTCCAGTCGCAGCTGATGGAAGCTCTGGCTGAAGGTCTGGTGTTCGGTGACTGTCTGGGGTTCAGCAATGATCAGATTCTTGAAGTACTGGATGCCGGTGGCGTTGCATCGCCGTTGCTGCACAAAAAAGGGCGCTCCATGGCCCGCGGCGATTTCAGTCGCAATCTGGCATTAAAGTATGTCTATGAAGGGTTGCTGAAAGTGAAAGAGGCTGCGGATACCACCGGTACACGGTTGCCGGG
The DNA here is from genome assembly GCA_013138655.1 of Desulfuromonadaceae bacterium. Taxonomy (GTDB): domain Bacteria; phylum Desulfobacterota; class Desulfuromonadia; order Desulfuromonadales; family Geopsychrobacteraceae; genus Malonomonas. The sequence goes on from WTCI01000183.1 coordinate 20,823, forward strand.
GATGGAAGCAACCCTGAATGTTTATGCTGAGGCGATGGAAGATGGCCGCGGTGAAGAGGACTTCTCGGCCATTATCAAGGTGTTACGCAAGTAAAAATGATGGTCTCGCAAAAAAAATACGCTGGCTTACAGGGGAACCAACAGCGGCGGGAGGGCTTTCATTCTCCCGCCGTTGTTGGTTCCCTCTCCACCGAGGAGCCGGTTGATGAGATAGCCTCGCCCCGCTGCTAAAATCAGCTATGATATTTTTCCAGCATAGCCTTGCCTTGTCAAAAAAACCGACATTAAAAAACCCACATCTCTTGAGCCCGTAGACGACTGAAAAAATATCTCAACAAAACTTTATTCTTTCACCGTAGATTGTCACATAAAAACAGTCATTTTAGTGAAGTACAAAGTATTCCAAAAAGCACGTCAAGCAATAAGCAGCTAAAAGAATCTCACACTAGGTATAATGCTTGCAACTATTGGGAAAATGTAAGAAAATCGCCGGCAAATGTTCATCATACAATGATCTTTTTTGTCAAAATTTTATAGACGAGAGGTAGGAAAACAATATCAGAGGAGCACGCAAATGGAAAGTCGGCTCAAACACCAACCCCCCAGAGCCCACCAGCGCTTCAAGGCGGGGCCCCGAGCACTGGTTCTTGTCGATCAAGGGCCGGAAGCCCTCCCCTATCACATCGTGGATATCAGTGAAGGCGGCCTCGCCTTCCGCTACCTCGGACAAAAACTAAAACGCTCAGAGGTCAAAGAAATCAGTCTGTATAATGACCAAGAGCTGATCGTTGATACCCTCCCGGTTCAAGCAGTTTCCGACTTTCGCTTACAGGACAATCTGGTTCCGGTGCGGCGTGCCAGTATCACTTTCAAAGAGCTCAAAGTAGAGCAAAAAAGCAAACTGGAACACTTTATCCGAGCTTTCACCGAAGCACCCCTCCCAATCCCCTGACCCGAAAAGCTTCCCACAACTTCAAGCCATCGGCAGCCACACTGGTTCCCGATGGCTTTTTTGCTGCAAAAACAAACGTCTCTGGGTACACTGTAAATACTTTGGATGGCCCAACAAGAATCGGCCGCGGTCATCGGAAAAAAACTGTTGTGATTTTAGCAAACAGCTTCACCTTGCCATAACCCGCAGTGGGGGAACAATGAAACACCCGTTGATCATTAAGTTTCTGACCGGCCGTGAAGAACGTGTCAATCTTCTGCGCCCTTTTCATCCCCGTGACAAACAACTACAGGTCGAGCTCGACCGTTGTCAGGAAGATATCCAGGTTCCTCTGGACGAACTCTGCTACATTATGGTGATCGACAAGAGCAGTTGGCAATTACCGGTCAAAGAAGGTGAACTTGTCGAACATATTGAAACCACAACCGGCGACAACTTCGATTTAAGGGTCCCACCCGGGCAGAACTACAAAAGCGGCTTTTACGCTTTTCCCATCGATCAAAATGCCTCTTATCGTAATGTCTTCTTTACTTTTACCGGCATCCGCCAACGCTGCGAAGAACGTCCCTTGAGCGATATCCTGGAAGAACACGGCTGGCTTGAGGAGAATGTTATCTATGAGGTTCTGGATGAGCAGGAAAAACTGCGCTCGAAAAAGGTGGGTGAAATTCTCACGGAAAAAACCGACCTTTCCCAAGAGAAGATCGTCAAACTGACTGAGCAGGCCGATACAGGTTCCACCGACAACAAAGTTCGCATTGGTGATCTGCTCATCCAGGCGGGTCTGATCAGCCGTGAAGAGGTTGAGGATGCCTTGCAAACCCAGTCCGCCGGAAAAAAGAAACGGGTCGGCGAACTGTTGATCGATAAAGGGTTGATCACCGAAGAACAACTGCTGATCGCCCTGTCGGCGAAATTCCGCATGCCGATCGTTGATCTCAACAGCGTTACCCCGTCACCGGAAGCCTTGGGGGCCCTGACCGAGAACATGGTCCAGCAATTAAAGGTGTTACCACTCAGCCTGGAAAACCGGCATCTGACCGTCGCCACCTCTGACCCAACCGATCCGACAATCGGCGATAACCTGCGCTTCTTTACCAACCTGATTATTGATTTTGTGGCCGCATCGGCGAGCGAAATCCGTGAGGCCATTGAAACCTATTATGGCGGAAGCGCATTTGACGAAGAAAATATCACCGACCTGATTGGCGAACTCTCCAGCGAGCAGATTGATGTTGAAGAAGAGATCGATGACTCAGTCGATTCAACGGTCAGCGAAACCGACTCCCAAATCATCACCCTGGTCAATCGTATTCTGCTCGACGGCTTCCGCAGAGGGGCCTCAGATATCCATTTTGAACCGGGGCTGGCTAACCAGCCCTTACAGATTCGTTACCGGATTGACGGCATCTGCACCATTGCTCACCAGATCGCCAGCACCCACAAACGGGCGATGATTTCACGGATCAAGATTATCGCCAAGCTCGACATTGCCGAGCGACGCAAACCGCAAAGCGGCAAAATCGTCATGCGTTCCGATCGCCGAAAAATAGAATTCCGGGTCGAAACCACACCGACAGCCGGCGGGCAGGAGGATGCCGTTTTACGCATCCTCTCCTCCTCACAACCGCTAAAAATCAGCGAAATGTCTTTTAGCGAGGACAACCTCAAACATTTCTCCCAGATGCTGGAAAAACCTTATGGGATCATTCTTTGTGTCGGTCCGACCGGTTCCGGTAAAACCACCACCCTGCATTCGGCACTCGGCATGATCAATACTCCGGATCGAAAAATCTGGACCGCGGAAGACCCTATCGAGATCACCCAGCCGGGCTTAAGGCAAGTCCAGGTGAACCCGAAGATCGGTTTTACCTTTGACCAGGCGCTGCGCTCATTCTTGCGCGCCGATCCTGACGTTATCATGATCGGTGAAATGCGCGATCCGGAAACCGCGAAAATTGCCATTGAAGCCTCACTGACCGGCCATCTGGTTTTCAGCACGTTACACACCAACAGTGCGGCGGAAACCGTGGTCCGTTTGATTGAAATGGGTATGGACCCCTATAATTTTGCGAATGCTTTACTCGGCGTCCTGGCGCAAAGGCTGGCTCGCCGCCTCTGCAACCAGTGTCGCGAAACTTACCAGCCGACAGAAGAAGAATTGGCGCAATTACGCCATCACTATGGTGAAGATTATTACCAACAGCACGGGCTTCCGCAAAAACCGGGCGACTTGACCCTCTACCGCGCCAAAGGCTGTGAAAATTGCAATCAAACCGGATACCGGGGGAGAATCGCCATCCATGAACTGCTCTCGGCATCAGATGCGATTCGTCGGGCCATAAAAGAAAAAGTTATGTTCGAAGACTTACGTGATCTGGCCATAAACGATGGTATGCGAACACTGCTGATGGATGGCATCCGCAAAGTTCTGGCCGGACATACCGACCTTGAGCAAATTCTGCGGGTCTGCATGTAACAAGTGTCCCGGCAGCATTTCAATTTCACCAGCGAACAAGGAAGACAACTTTGATGTCCGATGCCCGGCCAGCACTCCCTGCCAGACAGAAATTGCGTCTTAAAATTCTTTTGCCGATGAGCATCGGGCTGCTGATCTTTCTCAGTTTTTATATTGCCACGACCTCCTGGTACCTGGAACGCGATATCGCCCGCAACCTCGTGCTCGACAGCCGTGCGATTGACACCAACTTTCACAATTTACTCAAGCAACGGGCACAGGTTTTACACCTTCAGTTGCAACAATTGGCGCAATCTGCCGAACTGCAACGATTGATGCTGCAACAGAATCGTGCCCAACTGCTGGCTGCAGCGGAGCCAACGTTCAACGATCTGTTCCGGCAAATGGGCATTTCACACTACTATTTTCACAATCCGGACAAGACCGTTTTTCTGCGTCTCCATAACCCACCCAAGCATGGTGACCAGGTAGACCGCTACACCCTCCAACAGGCCTCGCAAAGCGGAACATTTGTCCAGGGCATTGAACTTGATGCACTGGGAACCTTGACGCTACGGGCCGTCATCCCATGGAGAAAAGACAACAGGCTTCTCGGCTACCTGGAGCTGGGCGAAGAAGTCGCACCCGTGCTGAAGAGTTTTTTCCCGCAGGGCAAAACAGAACTGGCTCTGATCATCGACAAAAAATATCTCAATCGGGCAGAGTGGGAAACCGGTCCAAGAATTATGAAAAAAACCTCAACCGGCTGGGACGACCTGAAAGATCGCGTCATTGCCCAGACTTCGATTCCAGCGATGCTGCCAGAACTGATGAAAGTCATCAACTCCAAACCAGCAGATCCGCGACAAAGTTTCGAGATTAACTTTGCCGGGAAGGAGTATCAGGGACTCATCCAACCGCTCCTCGATGCCTCCGGCAAAAAGATCGGTGAATTTCTCATTCTGAGCGATGTCACGGAAAAACGCGCCGACTATCGCACAACTGTCATTGCCTTGACCTTGCTCAGCTTGTTGACCGGCGGGATTTTTTTCTCGTTCACCTCAGCCATCCTTAAAAACACCCAGGAAGAATTGCAGGCAACAGACCAAAAATTGATTGCCGAAATGATCAAAGTCCAGGGCTCAAATATTCTGCTGGAAAATGAAATCGAGGAAAGAAAAACCGTCGAAAGCGCACTGAATAAAATCCATAGTGAACTCGAAGGACGGGTACAAGAACGCACCGAACAACTCTTGCTCTCTCTTGAGCAAATGCAGCAGATCCGCAAACAATTGGACGATGTCGTCACATCGGTTGTTGACGGAATCATCGTCACTGATCTCGAAGGGACTCTCGAACTGATCAATCCCAGTGCCGCGCAACTGTTTCAATGCAATGCTGAAAAATCGCTCGGACAACCGCTCAAAACAATTATTGGTGATCCTGCTCTTCTCAGGCAGATGGTCGATGCCGTGCGTCAACAGATCTCCGACTTACAGATCGAAGTGTCTCAATTGACCCACAATGCGCAAAAACCCATCATTTTACAGGCACGAACTTCGGTCATCACCGACAAATCGGGGCAGCCGGCAGGAATGATTTTCCTGCTTCGTGACATCACGAGAGAGCGCGATGTGGAACGGATCAAGAGCGAATTTATCACCACAGCTGTTCATGAATTGACTACCCCGTTAACAGCCGTGATGGGATATTCCGAGCTGCTGCTGGAAAATAAGCAATACAGCCCGGAAGAACAGCTCGAATTTCTGACCATCATCAATGAAAAATCAGAATTCCTCGCCAGGCTGGTCGGAGAACTGCTGAACATCAGTCGGATTGAATCGGGCAAGCCTCTGGAACTGCACAAAAAGGACTGTTCGGCAGAAGAGCTGTTTGAAGAACCGATTCACCATTACCGCCATTTTTCTGCAGATCATCCATTCCTCGTCACCATCGATTCACCGGCAACGATCCTGAATGTCGATAAGGAAAAAATTT
>WTCI01000234.1 GCA_013138655.1 Desulfuromonadaceae bacterium
CTATGTATAAATCATCGGTTTTTATGCAGCTGTCCCGTGACACCAATCTTGTGTAAGCGTTCAAAAGCGGGATGTTTCAACAACGCTTCCAGCAAATAATCGGCGGCCAATCCGCTGACGATACCACTAATCAGGGAAAAGAGCAGGAAGAATGGCAACATCATCCAGATTGACGAATGCTGCACAATCAGCAGCCAGGCAATCAACAGCTGGCCGGCAGAATGACCCAAGGCCCCAAGGACAGAGACCCCGACCGGGCCGATCTTCGGCCGCCAGAGACAGTAGCTGAGACTCATCAACAGTGCAGCCGACACGCCCCCCGCGAAGGACAGAAGGAAGCCGGGGGAAAAAAGGTTGCCGAGCAACAGACTCCCAACGAGGATCCGCACAATGCTGACAAGCCACAAGGCCTGAACGCCATACAGATAAAGCGCCGTCAGCGCCAGGATATTCGCCAGGCCGATACGGAACCAGGGCAAAGGGTTCGGCAACAAAACCTCGAAGGTGTGCAGCCCCACCGCCAAAGCAATGAAGAGCGCCAGAAAAACCCGCCGGCGCACCAGTTCCAACTCAGCTTGTTCAGCGACTGAGGAGGTCATAGCCCCGCTCCCGGTCATCAGCAGTCCCTTCAATTCTCACCACGATCTGATTCGGCACACAGGCCAACAGGTCTCCCGCACGCCGTGCTTCACCCATCCCGATACAGATTTTCTGTGGGCAGGGGGAACTGATCACCCTTGCCGCACCGTCGGCAACCTGCAAAACCGTTATGCCAAGTGGGCCTTGCAACTCAATCCGCTGCTCCCGATCAAGATCGGCAACGAAAATCGTTTTACCTCCGGAAGTGACAACAACTCTTGCCCCCATCCCCTGTCGGAGCGGCAAGAGGAATGAGCAGAGGACGAGTACCGCCAGCAGCAGCACCAGCTTGCGATCAAAGACGGTCAAACGCTGTAACCAACTGCTCGGCTTCATCAGTCTCCCCGCCGTAACCCACTGGTCCGGAACAGACGACCATCTGCGCCCACCAGTAAACCCTCGACATCCGGCAAATCTTCCAGCAGCTGCAAGCCCGCTTGCGGACCGAGCACAAAAGCGGCTGTTGCCAAGGCGTCAGCACTGGCGGCATCCTTTGCCACCACGGTAACACTCTGGGTTAAACGAGCCGGTCGACCGGTTCGCGGGTCAAAAATGTGGTGATAACGGCTGCCGTCGCGTTCAAAAAACCGCTCGTAATCCCCGGAAGTGACCACGGCACAATCGGTCAACGGGAGGGTCACCAGCACTTCACCATTCTTGCGTGGATGCTGGATACCAATCCGCCAGGGCTGTCCTTGTCGGTCACCGAGCAGGGCGATATCACCACCGGCATTGACCGCAGCCGATCTGATTCCCGCCTGCCGTAAAACATTCAACGCGCGGTCAACGGCATACCCTTTGGCAATCCCACCGAGATCGACCTGTAACCCGGGTTGCTGTTTTTGTACCTGCAGGCCCTCAAGCGTCAGAGCATCCGGACCGATGCCGCTCAACGCACTCTGCAGTTGGGCGGCGGTTGGAATCTGTGGGGAATCGCTTTCGATGGCCCAGAGCTTTTTCAGCGCTCCCAGGGTTAAATCGAAAGCCCCGTCACTCCGGCGGGCAATCGATTGCCCAAGCTGCAGCAATTCTGCCGTTTCCTGACTGACCGTAAAAGGTCCGGCGGCAGCAGAGAGCTGCGAAATTTCACTCCGTGGATTGTGGCGGGAAAGCAGGTTTTCCAGTCGCGTCATCTCGGCAAAAGCAGCACTGATCGCGCTATCGAGTTTATCCTTCTCGTCGTCGAACGCCTTGATTTCGACCAGGGTTCCCATGACCAGTGCGGTGCGGGAGAGTTGACCATCATCCGCCGGAACCCGCCACCAGACCAGGGAGGCAACCAACAGCAGTAGCAGAATGACCCATAATGGCCGTCCGAACATCGTTTACTCCTCGATGATTTCGCCGATCAGATCATACTCGGAGGAATCGGTGATCTTCAATTGTACCAGCTCACCGACATCGGCCTGTCCGGCAGTAATCAGGTATTGCCCATCGATATCGGGAGCCTGGCGGGCACTGCGCCCTTTCAGTAACAGCTCGGTCTCTTCACTGTATCCTTCAACCAACACGGTTTCCGTGCGCCCGATCAGCGCGCGGTTCTTGTTGAAAGAAACCCGGGCCTGGGCTTTCATCAAACGGTTCCACCGCCCCTTCTTGGTCTGGCTTGGAACCTGGTTCGGTAAGACAGCGGCACCGGTCCCCTCTTCACGGGAATAGCGGAACACCCCGACCCGCTCAAAATGCCCCTCTTCAACAAACGCCAGCAGTTTATCAAACTGTTCGCGACTCTCGCCCGGGAACCCGACGATAAAGGACGTACGTAAAGTCAGGTCGGGAATTTTCTCACGCAGTTTTTTGATCAATGCGCGGATTTTCTGCTCGCTGATCCGGCGATTCATCCCGGCTAGAATCTGATCATCGATATGCTGCAAGGGGATATCCAGATAGTTGCAGATTTTCTCTTCTTGGGCGATCCGCTCAATCAACTCGTCCGAAATTCCGTCTGGATGAGCATAAAGCAGGCGAATCCAGTCAACTTCATCCACCTTCACCAGCTCTTTGAGCAAATTTTCAAGGGTTGCCCCGTCATTCCGATCCAAGCCGTAAGCCGTAATATCCTGAGCAATCAGGTTGATCTCCTTGACCCCCTGACTCGCCAAGTTACGCGCCTCCTGTACCACCGAATCGATACTGCGCGAACGGAGAGAGCCGCGCAACTGCGGGATAATGCAGTAAGAGCAGTGATTCGAACAACCCTCAGCAATTTTGATGTAACTGCTGTAAAATGGAGAAGAATTGACCCGCGGGGTTGTATGGTCGTAGAGGTAATCCGGAACGCCGATCTCCTGGCTGGGAGCATCAAGCAGCAGCTGCCGCTCGATCAGCTCGACAATCCGCGGAACCTCGGCAATCCCGATAAACAGATCCACCTCGGGTAATTGCTCACGCAATTGCTCCTGATAACGCTGTGGCAGGCAACCACTGACCACCAGCAGCTTGCAATGGCCTTTTTCCTTGTAATCTGCCACTTCAAGAATGGTATCGACCGACTCTTCCTTGGCATCGTTGATAAAGGCGCAAGTGTTGATCACAATAATGTCTGCCTGACTTTCGTCAGTGACAATTTCGTAACGATCCAACGGCAGATGTCCGAGCATCACCTCGGCATCAACCAGGTTTTTCGGACAGCCGAGACTGACCATACTGACTTTAAATTTATCCACGCAATTGTTTCCTGATGGTTATGGTTTTGAAGTACCTGTAGCCGCTTCCACCTACGACCTCATGTTTTCGAATTGCAGTTCGATCCCAACATCTTTCCCCTTCAGGGTCTGCATCACCCCTTGCAGGTCATCGATTTTCTTGCCGGAAACCCGGACCTGATCTTCCATAATCTGCGCCTGAACTTTAAGCTTGGTCTCTTTAATCAGCTTGACGATCTCTTTCCCCTTTTCCTTGCTGATCCCCTGAACGATTCCGGCCTTGACCCGCACGGCACCCCCCGAGGCAGTTTCTTCTTTGCCATAATTGAAACATTTGGGGGAAACCTTACGCCGTACCAGTTTGGCGATCAGAATCTCCTTGATCGCCTTCAGCTTGTAATCATCAGCCGCAAGGATGCTCAGGCCCTCTTTTTCCAAGGTCACCTCGTTGAGGGTTCCTTTAAAATCATAACGGGTCGAAATCTCTTTCAC
>WTCI01000343.1 GCA_013138655.1 Desulfuromonadaceae bacterium
CAATTTAACCCATGCGAACTTGTTCGCCTGGGGCCTTTTGTTTTCAGTTGGATCGAAGCTCAGTAGTTTTTGTTTTGTGCAATATCGAAATAACCAATGAAATCTGGCGACAGAAATAAAAAAGCCATTTTTTGCTTCCTTTTTTGTTGGCTTGGACAAAAAGGAAGGCGTTTGGCGGGACGCGACCCGCCGGTTTTAGGTTTTGAATTGAATCAATCAACAAACAACAAACAACGACAAAAATATCTCCGCACTCGCGCCATCACCGCCCCCTGGCAACTCAATGGCAGCGAGCGTACCGACTTCAGAGCCGCTGTCGTCATTCCGGCCCTGACGGAATCGCAGTCTCTCCCGCAAACCCTTGCTTCACTGGCAACCAACCCTGCCGAAGCTCTTCAACAAACCCTGATCGCTATCGTCGCCAACAACCGGGTCGATGTTTCAGCCGATCAGTTGCAGGACAATCAACAAACCCTTGCCTGGCTGCAAACGAAGCCGTTTCCACAACTCAACCTTGCCTGGGTCGATGCCAGCTCTGCCGGTCTGGAACTGCCGGCCAAAGAAGGGGTCGGCCTGGCGCGCAAGATCGGTTTCGATCTGTCCTTGTCGTTTCTCGACTGGACCAAGCAACCGCTGTTGATCTCTCTGGATGCCGATACCCTTGTCGATCAGAATTACCTGCCGGTCATCTTTGAGCATTTTCGTCTCAGTCAAAAAGGTGGGGCGGTGGTTCCGTTTCGGCATCAATCTGCATTCTGTTCGCAGCAAGAAACAGCGATCCGTCACTACGAACTTTATCTGCGCAGCTATGTTTTCGGTTTGCAGCAGGCCGGATCTCCTTATGCCTATCACAGTATCGGCAGCATCATTGCCTGCCGGGCAGCCGCTTATGTCAATGCCGGGGGGATGAACCGGCGGCGAGCGGCAGAGGATTTCTATTTTCTCCAGCAGTTGGCCAAAACCTCAGGAATCGAGCCCCTTGCCGGGACCGTTGTCCGACCCTCGGCACGATTTTCTGACCGGGTGCCTTTTGGGACCGGAAAGGCGGTGCGCGGGCAGGTGGAGGAAGGGCGACAATTTTTCAAGTTTATTTCTGTGGACAGTTTCACGTTTTTAAAAGCCTGGTTTGAGTTGGTCGAAAATGCCTGGAACCTTGCTGCGGAAAATTTGTTACAGCGGGCCGCTGAAATCTCATCAGTGCTGCAGGTTTTTCTCCTCCAGTTGGATTTTTCGACCGTTTGGGGAAGGTTGCAGAGGAATTATGCCACTCGGCAGCAGCGGTTGGCAGCTTTTCACCTCTGGTTTGATGGCTTGCGAACTAGGCAATTGCTGATGCAACTTGAAGCTGATAAAGACTCTTCGGTCGATGAACTGGTGGATGAGTTGCTGGAATGGGGTGGTTTTTCAGTTATCAGAGACTGTTCCGAGCAGCTTGCTCTGCTGGAGTCGCGACAGGGGGTGAAATAAGTTGGGGCGCGGTTTTCACCGCGCCCCGTAGCCATCGTGTCCTGTGCGCTGAGAAAATCTCTTCAAGAGAGATTAAACCACCTGCTCCATCCCCCATATCCCGCAGGGACACATGCCGGTACAGATACCGCAACCGATACAGAGATTGTTGTCAGAGACGTACTCGAAGCCGTTATCTGTCTTGTCCTCACGGCGGATGGCCCCTTCCGGGCAAGCCTCAAGACACATGCCGCAGTCACGACAGGTGCCGCAGGAGATACAGCGACTGGTCTCCTTGGTTGCGTCGGTGAAGTTGAAACGGCTGCGGTTGTGTGGCCGAAACAGCTCCTTGCTGAGGCAATCCTGGGAAATCATCGGTGGTTTTTTCTTGGCGACCAGCGGGTTGCGGGCGAGGAAGTCGTCGATGTGCTCGGCGGCCTCACGCCCATGGCCGATAGCGTGGGTCAGCAGGCCCGGTTCTATGGTGTCGCCGATGGCGAAGATGCCGGGGGCCTTGGTCAGTTGACCACAATCATCAACGGCCGCCATGCCGCGTTCGCTTAGCCATTCGCGTGGGATATAGCTGAGATCCGGGCGTTCACCGATGGAGATGATGATGGTGTCGGCTTCGAGCAGACGACCATCTTTGGTGTGCAGGCCTTTCTCACTGACCTTTTCGGTGTATACCGGCCACTCGATCTTGCCACCGAGGGTTTCGAAGTGTTCAATCTCTTTCTTGAAGGCGGCCGGGCGCTGGATATCGATGGCCGTCACCTGCTTGGCCCCCATGGCGTAAGCCCCGAGGCAGACATCCATCCCGGCGTTCCCGGCGCCGATCACGACGACCTTCTCTCCGACCTTCGGATTCAGGCCATTATTGAAATCCTTGAGAAATTCCAGCCCTTTCACCAGCCGTTCGTGGCCGGGGAAGGGGATGACCACCGGGTTATGGGCGCCGGATGCGATGACGATGGCATCATAATCCTGCTGCAACTGTGCAAATTGCTCCTTACTGACCGGGGAGTTGGTCCGGATGTCCACACCCAGCTTTTTTACCCGTTCGATTTCACTGTTGAGAGTCCCGGAGGGGAGGCGGTCAGCAGGGATGACCTGGCGCAATTTACCACCGACGTCCTGGTCCGCTTCAAAGATGGTTGCCGCATGGCCGAGCAGGCGCAGGTGCCAGGCAGCGGAGAGTCCTCCCGGACCGCCACCGATGATGGCGACCTGCTTGCCGCTGTCGGCTTTGGGGTGTGGTGACTCCGCCTCGGTCGACAATTTGCCGAGAGCCTGCATTGAGACCGGCAGATCGATAAACTGGCGGGTACAGGCGTCCATGCAGGGGTTCGGGCAGACCTCGCCGCAAACACTTCCGGGGAAGGGTGAATACTTCAAGACCAGTTCGATCGCTTCTTTATACTTGCCGTTACGCAGCAGGTTGATGCGATCCTGAGTCGGAATCGACGAGGGGCAGGCCGCTTCGCAGGGGGGGCAAAAAGCTTTATTTTGCCAGTGGGGAATCT
>WTCI01000061.1 GCA_013138655.1 Desulfuromonadaceae bacterium
GGGCGATTATTCTGCAGCAAGTTGATGCAATCGAGCAATCGATCCAGCAGAATCTGGTGGTACATGGGGCTCAGTTCAAAATGGGCTCCATCGGCAAGGATCTGTTCTTTCAGTTCCGGCTCCAGAACTTCTCTCGCCCGCCGGAGAAATTCGGCTTCGGCAAAGAAGACGGCAGCAAACAGAAGACCGAAACCATTCTCCAGCAGATGGTTGCCCAGCAGGTGGTATTCAAGCTGTCTGGTAAGATTGACCGATTGGACGTACAGGCTCTGATCGATGGCCGGGTCGCGAACTTTCTCGCGACTGAGGAACTTGATCCAGTTCACCAGCCGCAAAGAGGTCGGATAAGGCTCCCATGCCGGTTCCAATCCATCCAGACTCGTCAGCAGCTGATGGATCAGCTCAAGCCCCCGGTCTTTGGACCGCCCCTCCTGGTTGAGAAAATCAAAGTAATTCAGGTTATAGGTCCAAAGCCTGCCGTGCCCTGAAAAATCCCAGTCGATTATCCCGGAAAACTCATGCTGGAGATTTAAAAAACTGAACCGGTTTTTATCGCACGAAGCCGTCCGTGGAATTGGATCGGCCAGATCCAGCAAATGCCCGGAATGCTCGCCCGCTATAGACCTGACCACTCCGACTCCCAACCTTTTCCGGGCAACGTAAAAACCTCGGTAGGCAAGTTGGCGCGGTTTCAGGTAGCGGAGGGTATGCACAAGCTGCGCAAGGTCCATCGCCCCTTATCCGACCGGAACGGGGAGACCTGAACGTAGCGACTCGAGAATGGCAAAAGTTGTCCGGGTCGTTGCACAGATGGAATCAAAGGGGATTGGTGCGACCCCACTACGCACCCCTTCACGGAAGGCAGTAAATTCCGCCTGGAAACCTTTATCCTGATTGGCGCTTTTGTGCTTTTCCTTACGGCTGCCATCAAAGATGATCAATTCGCGAAAATCATTCAGCTGCATGGTCTTCGAGCCGGTCGAAAGTTCAATCCATTCCTTGGGGACCTGCCTGCTGCCGTAGGCCAGATAGTGGATCGCAGCCGTGGACCCATTGGCAAAATTGAGCAGGATGCTCAGGTTGTCCTCATCGGGGACCGACCTATCCGCTTTGCGCACGCAGGTGGCAAAAACAGAAACCGGGTTGCTCCCTGCCAGAAAGGAGCAAGTATCGACAAAATGACAGACCTCACCGACGATCCGGCCTCCGCCAACCTCAGGATCCTGAATCCAGACATCCCTGGGGATCACACCGGCATTGACCCGATAGGTCACCGCCAGCGGCTGTTCGCCGACAGCTTCTTTCATCTTACTGATCAGAGGGGCGAACCGGCGGTTGAAACCAACCGTCAGGACCGGGGCCTTGCCGGCGGCCTGCATCGGCCGGTAAAGCTGCTCGATCTCCTCCAGCTCTGCCGGGTTAATACACAACGGTTTCTCGACAAAGGCCTGTTTGCCTGCCTTAAGAGCACGCAAGACGCAGTCGGCGTGAGTGTTGTGTCGGGTGGTGATCAGTACGGTGTTGATCCGGGGATTGGCAAAAACAGCTTCGCTGTCTGTCATGATTTCAGCGAAACCGTGCTTGCTACCGACAGCGTGGGCACTGACGCCGGTCGCCGTACAAAGTGCAACCGGATCAAAACCGCCGACCTTGGTCAGATTGGGGAGAATGACCGATTTTGCGAAATTGCCGGCACCGATCAGCCCATAGGAAATATTATCCGAGGACAGGCCAGATTTGTGTTGATCATTCAGCTTGACTGACCTGGAGAGGCTACCGGCCCGTGCCGATTCAAGATAAGAATCGGCGTTAGGATAATTCAGAACAATCCCGAGGTACTTTTCCTTACCCTTCCCTTCCAGAAGATCATAGGCCTTGAGGGCATCGTCAAAATCAAACTGGTGGGTGACCAGGGCCTTCGGCGTCACTTTGCCTTCGGCAATCAGACCAAGAAAGGCCTCAAAGTTGCGCTGTTCGGTCCAGCGAACATAGCTGAAAGGATAATCATGCCCCTTCTCTTCATATTCAGGATCGTAGCGCCCAGGCCCATAAGCCATGGAAAGCCTGAGGTCGAGTTCCTTCCGGTAATAACTGTTGCGGGGGACATCCATTCCGACCATCCCCACCACGACAACTTTGCCTCGCAAACGGGATATTTCACCGGCATCAACAATCGGCTGATTGCTGACAGTTGATGCGGTTATGATCACGCAGTCCACGCCATGCCCATTGCTGAAAGCTGAGGCCGTGGCAATCATGTCAGCAGGGGAACAAACCGAATCAGCGCCAAGCTTTTCTACCAGGACTAACTTGTCGGGATCCAGGTCGCACCCCAGGACTTTGCAACCATTGGCCTTGAGGAGTTGAACCGTAAGTTGTCCCAGCAGACCAAGACCAATTACGGCAACTCGTTCTCCAAGGGACGGCTCAGCCTGACGAACTCCCTGCAGGGCAATCGCTCCGACAGTGACAAAGGAAGCATCAAGGTCATCGACCCCGTCGGGGATCTTCACACAGAGGTTTTGGGGGACGTAGTTGATCTCACTATGATTAGCATAGCCGGCGCCACCACAGGCAACCCTGTCACCCACGGAAAATCCATCAACCTGGGCACCAACCTGAATGACCCTTCCGGCACAGCTGTAGCCCAAGGGGATAGGCGTATCGAGTTTATTGAACACTTTTTCCAGAGTGTTCTTAATCCCCTCCTGCTTCATTTTATCGACGACTTGTTTAACCAGATCGGGCCGTGCCTTGGCCTTGCCGAGCAGAGATTTCTTGGCGATATCGACAATCATCTTTTCTGTGCCGGCGGAAACCAGAGAGGCAGTCGTGGTAACCAGGATGCCATTTGTATCACTAACCGGGGGAGGAACGTCGAACAGACCAAGTTCGCCAGTTTTATAGGATTGGATAAGTTGTTTCATCCATCACCTTTCATCTACGATGTTAAGTCGCGAATCGAGCATTTTCAGTTTGCCGCGCGCTGTTAAAGGAATCTCGTCAACCACCTTTATCTTAAACTGGACTTCCTCACCGACCTTGTTCTCGTAAGCCCTCTCAATCGCTCTGTGATCCCGCTCCGTAAAATTCGGAGCGACTATCACCCTGAGAACACAGACTCCGGGCTTGTCCTGGTAAAATTGATGCCTTACGACCTGTTCAAACAGGGGACCGTGCATGTTCAAGGCCGCCATTGAAATCCGAGTCCCACTCTTTCCGATGACCATATCTTGCTTCCGACGACCTTCTACGTCCGAAAAACGATCCCAGTTGCGGCCACATTCGCATTTGGAATCAAGGCGTGTTGCGTAATCCCCGGTACGATAGCGAATTAGCGGCATACAGCGATTAAACAGCCCCGTACCAACAATTTCGCCCCGCTCGCCTTCTCTGTCACATGAGTTCCCATGGTCATCAATGATTTCAAGAACGCCATAATCAGGAAAATGATGATAGGTGTCATTCTTTTCGCATTCTCC
>WTCI01000314.1 GCA_013138655.1 Desulfuromonadaceae bacterium
TACGAACAGATTCGTCACTCGATCACCAGCCATCGTGGTTGTTTCGGTGGCTGTGCTTTCTGCGCCATCACCCATCATCAGGGGAAAACGATCCAATCCCGCTCCGAAGATTCGATCCTGCAGGAAATCGACACATTGACTGCCCGGAAACATTTTCCCGGAACCCTGAGTGATATCGGAGGACCGACCGCCAACATGTACGGTCTGTGCTGTGGCAACCCGCAAGCCGAGAAAAACTGTCGTAGAGGCAGCTGTCTCTACCCCAGCCCCTGCAAAAATCTCCAGACCAGTGCTCAACGTGCCGTTCACTTATTACGCAAAATTCGCCAGCGGGAGAGAGTGAAGCACGTCTTTGTTGCCTCCGGCATCCGCTACGACCTGCTCCAGTTTCAGCAAGAGTATTTCGATGAACTCTTGCAACATCATGTCAGTGGACGGTTGAAAGTCGCCCCGGAATCGACCAGCGATCGGGTGACAGAGATCATGCGCAAGCCGGGTGCAGCAATATTTACAAAGTTCCTGCAACAGTTCCGGCAGCGCAGTCGGGAGCTGGGGTTGCGCCAAGCGGTGGTTCCCTACCTGATCAGCAGTCACCCGGGCTGCACCCTGGAGGATATGATTGAGGTCGCCCGCTACCTGAAACGCCACCGGCTGAAAGTTGAGCAGGTTCAGGATTTCACCCCGACACCGGGCAGCCTTTCAACTTGCATTTACCACACCGGCAAAGACCCCTTGACCGGCAAAAAAGTCCATGTTCCCCGCACATCGAAAGAAAGGCGCCTGCAGAAAGCTTTGCTGCTCTACCATCGACCGGAATCAAAACAGGATATTCTGGAAGCCCTCAAGATCTGTCATCGGGAAGAGGTCGGCAAAGAATTATTTCCGAGTCAAGCCCGTACAGCTGACAATTCAACGAAGCAACCCTGGCCTAAACCGGTAAAAAACAAACCATCTCATAAAAAACCAAAAAGATGACTTGCAAGCCTTGACATCCCCCGATTCTTAATTAGTATCCATCTGGAAACTCCGGACGGGTGCACGGCAAGTTTTCATATGGGAAACGAGCAATTTTTCTCAAGGTCAAGGAAATCAAGGGGTTGCGCGGAGGCGTGGCTGTCTACGCCGCACAAGCAACCGTGCAGATTGACGCAGAGATTGTGAAAAAGGGCCGTTTCCGGATGAAAACTAATTAAATTGCCTGGCTATCTACTTCGCTCCAATAAATCCATTACGAAAACAATATATTGGCCACGGACACACACGGACAGGGGCGGGACGTAAAACCTGAAATCAGAAAAATTCATAACCATCCGTGCACCCGTTCGCTGCGCTCACTCAAGGCACCAAGGTCACAAAGGAAGCCCATTATTCAGGTTTTGATCTTCAACCTATCAAATTCGCTTTTGCCCTTGCTCTTCTTTAGTGGGCTTTGTGGCTTTGTGCGAGTTAAGGTTTTGATTTTGTCCCGCAGTTGTCCGGGTGTGTCCGTGGCTAAACCGGTTTTTTTTGGTTTCGTTTTACTTCCAGCCAATCAGAGTCCGAAGAACAACCTCTGCTCCACCCATTTAAATTCTGCATGCGATCCTCGGCAAAGTGGCCATTTTTTAATGCGATTAAAAAACATCTACCTCCAAAACCTAAAATTTTTTTATAATTTCAAAATCTTGCCAATGTTTTACAATTATTCAATCCACCGTCACTTGGAACAAAAATCCAAATGTTGTCTCTGACAAAAGAGCGGGCAGAATGGCTTATTGACAAAACCATTCTCAAACTAAGCCTGTGAATTTTTATCCTGAATAAATTTTATCTTGACAAAATTCCCGGATTTTTGTTTGTTAATAGGTGCAAAAACAGCGTTTTAAGTTGTTTTATTGAAAATCAGAATAACTACCGTAAATGTTGTCTCTGACAAAAGACCGGGCAGAATGGCTTGTTGACGAAACCATTCTTAAACTAAGCCTGTGAATTTTTATCCTGAATAAATTTTATCTTGACAAAATTCACGGATTTTTGTTTGTTAACGGGTGCAAAAACAGCGTTTTAAGTTGTTTTATTGAAAATCAGAATAGCTACCGTAAGTACATCCCGATTTCAGGTAATACATAAGGTTCTCCGATCTACAACCGCATTTCGACCGGGTCGGAACAATTTCAATTGACGCAAAGGAATGTCTGAGATGTCAAAAACAACGATTAAGCCCTCATTGCAGAACCCTCTTGCAACAACAAAAGAAGTTGAATTCACCATTCCTGGTGAAATCGCCGGTCAAACTGGTGCCTACGAAGAGGTCATGAAGGAAGGTCATGATTTGATCGAACGTCCGATCAAATCCGTTGCCGTCGGTCAGATTGAGAAACAGCACTTTAAAAAGCGCATGACGGTCTGGGAACGCATTAAGGTTCTCACCGACAGTGAACCGAATGTGCTTTTTCAAAACTGGGGTAAAAACCTTGACGGAGCTTCCCTGGTCACCGGCATCCTGAATATAGATGGTCGCGATGTTGCCCTCTACGGTCACGACTTCACGGTACGCGCCGGTTCCATCGACGCCACCAACGGCCAGAAGCTGGCTCGTATGATGCAGATGGCCGGCGAAAAAGGACTCCCGTTGATCGGGATGAACGACTCGGCCGGTGCCTTCGTTCCTGCCGGGGTCGGTGGTCTTGACGGTTACGCCGAAGTCTTTACCGCCCTCCGCAAAATCAGCGGTGTGGTGCCGACCATCATGTGCATGTTCGGCTTCAACGCCGGCGGCGGATCCTACCTGCCGCGTCAGGGCAGCTTCGTTATTCAGCCTGAGGATACCTTCTTCGGCCTGACCGGTCCCGGTGTTGTCAAATCGGTTCTGGGTGAAGACATCACCCCCGAAGAGCTGGGTGGGCCGAAAGTTCACACGGCCACCGGTGTGACCGACCTCTCGGTTGCCGATGAAACAGCGGCCCTGCGTAGCGCGGTTCACCTGCTCAACTACCTCCCGGACAACAACCGCAGCATGGCTCCTTTCCAGAAAACCAGTGATCCTCTGGATCGTAAAACCTGGGAGATCAACACCCTGCTGAAGAAAGCCTTTAACTCGCCGACCGGGTTCAACACTCCGTTCGACGTTTCCATTATCATTCAACAAATCTGTGACCATGGTGATTACTTTGAAATGCAACCGACCCGAGCTCGTGAAGCAATCACTGCTTTCGGTCGCTTGGGCGGTAACGTGGTCGGTTTCGTCGCCAACAACTCGGCAGTGGCTTCCGGGCAGATCGATTGCGATTCCGCGCTCAAAATTGCTCGCTTCGTTCGCTTCTGCAACATCTACAACATTC
Source organism: Desulfuromonadaceae bacterium (assembly GCA_013138655.1). Classification (GTDB taxonomy): domain Bacteria; phylum Desulfobacterota; class Desulfuromonadia; order Desulfuromonadales; family Geopsychrobacteraceae; genus Malonomonas. Next base: position 3,321 of record WTCI01000314.1, read on the forward strand.
CATTGATCTTCATGGAAGACACCACCGGTTTCCTACCGGGCCGCGAGCAGGAAGCGCGCGGCATCGTGCAGGCCGGTCGTACCATGCTTGATTCCATCGTCGATGTCCGCACCCCACGGATTCTGCTGATCCTGCGTAACGCCTACGGTGGCGCTTATGCTTCCTACAACAACTACCCGACCGGGGCTGATCTTGTTC
>WTCI01000280.1 GCA_013138655.1 Desulfuromonadaceae bacterium
CATCAGCAGCGCCAGATAGGCGTTGGTGCGGTCTTTCGCGTGGCCCTTATACATCTTGTTGAGAATGGTCATGTAGTGCTTGCGCTGTTCCAGGTTGGTCAGAATCTCGGTCTGTATGAAGCGGACCAGCGCCGACATGATCAGATCGCGCTTCTTCTTCAGATTTTCCAGCACTTCCTGCTCATAGAACGAATCATCCCCATGAACGCGCCGATCAAAGGGAATTTCAAAGGTTCTGGTGATCAACTCAGACAAAGTGAACGGCTCTATCGCCGTGACACAAATTAGCGCCCTCGGACTTTCGTCAACCGTCCCGGTATCAGTCCCGCCCCGCCGCTTCTCCTTTTGCCCTCTGGTTGCCGCCAGCAGCAGAAACTTCTGCATGCCGCGGTTCAGGTCGCGGTTTTCCAAATTATCGATTACCAGCAGAGGATTTTGTGCCGCGTTGGAAAACGCCGCCGCACCGGAAGGATCCGACAGCTCATCACTGCCGAAAAACAAAGTCGATATAAATTTGGCGCCAGTCGACTTGCCACTGCTGGCATAGCCGCCAAACTTCATCAAAAACTGATACGGCGCCAAATCAGGACAAAGCCCACTGATCGCCCATGCCAAAACCAAATAACGCTGCTTCTTCTCGATCGCCAGGTTATCAAACATCAGCTCCTTTAAAGCCGTCATCCCCTCCTGAACATCAACATCAGGAAGCCAGTTCATCGGTGAAATCTTGCCAGATGAAGAGAGCAACACATGATCGTCATTCATGCCGTTGGTGATTTCTTCAACCCGCTCCCGGGAGATTTTCAAAATTGAATTGTTCGGGCCATTCAGATTCAGGTAGATAGTGTCTTTCACCTGGTCGGTGTGGATCCACCGGCAGCGATCGATGCGACGGCCATTCAGGTAAGCCGTATGCTTCAGCGCATCCCACACCTGGGCACCAGGCGCCTGACTCACGATCATGCGCGTCATCTTCAGCATCAGCGCGTTGAACTTCGTATTATTGTGGACCTCGTAGGTTTCATTCTGATAGATCAGCCAGACCGTATTCTCCGCATCGTAGTAAAAACGGCCATAGCGCGTGAAAAACCGGAAAATCATTTCACCCAGAATAATCGGATCAAGATCCTTCGGGTTCTCCACCGTCATCTGCATCTGTTGAATCTGGTTCAGCAGGTCCTGGCTGCAATCTAGCTGATCCTCAATCGCCTTTGCGCTGAAGCCCAACACCGACAGCTTTTCCTTATAAATATCCTGTCGAACCGCCTGCTCAACACCGATCCGCTGGAAAATTTTTTCTTCTTTCAGGTGTAGCAGCTTCTCTTCCAAGGTCGATAGTTCCGCCGCCTGTTGCAGCTCCCAGCTGATGTAATCCACCGCTTCCAGCTGCAGCCGCCGAATCTCCTTGCTCTTATCCCCCTCAAACGTCTTCAGATAATCATCAGGATCATCATCAAACTTGCCATAGACCATAATCCGCACATTCAGACCATGCAGGCCCTTGCAGATTTTGCGGGCATATTTAAACCCAGCCTTATCGTTATCAACCCACAGATACAGCTTTTTGCCGTTGCAGAGCTTTTTCAGTACCTTGATTTGGTTGTCACTGATCTGGCCGATCATCGCCATCACATAACGGATCCCGGTATTCAGCACCTGGGCCCGATCATCCTCTCCCTCCACCAGAATAATTTCATCATACCGATCCAGCACATCCTGACCGTAAAACGCCCAGCGCTTGTCACGGTCCTTGTTCGGCATCTGATACTTCAGCTTTTTGGTTGGATCCTTCTGGGTGAAATGCAGCACCTTGCCATTGCTGAAGTGGGGATAAATAACCAGATCCTTGGCGAAGAAATCGAGGAGAACACTCCGCCCATCGATCTCCCGCTCCTTGGCCAACCCACTTTTTAAAATTTCCGTATCCGAATATTCCAACCCGCGCAGATGCTCAACCAGAGAGCCATCGCTAAAGCCGATCTGTTCCCGCTCCAACGTTTTCAGCGCATGGCAGCGGGTGTTGGTCAGATAGTCCTTGCCGCCATTTTTCAGCATGTGACCGTGATAGTATTTCGCCGCATCGATGCGGATTTTATCGGTCACACTCAATTTCACCGACTTCTTCTTTTTTTCCTCCAGCTCAATACCAGCGATCTCTGCCGCCATCTTCAGCGCGTCAGATTTCTCCAGACCATGGCGAAATTCCAGAAAATTGAAGACATCGCCGCCCTTATCGCATTGATGGCACTTGAAATACTCTTTGTCAAAAGGGATGGAAAAGCAGTCGTGACCATTGCAGAAAGGACATTCCGGAAGGTGGTTCTTGCCCATCGTCTGCCCGGTCGCTGATTCGATGACAGTCTTGATATTGAGAGATTCTTTGACGCGCTCGAAGTCGGACATGGCTAGGCAGCTTTCAATAAAGTGGTTTTCAGCGCCGCCTTAACTGCCAGAATTATCCGGCAGAGATACTCGTAATCAGGATTTATTTTATCAGGCAAGCTGTGCCACCATTCGTCACCGTAAATCTTATGCATTAACTCATAGTCAAGCGGTTCCTCTATCCACTCAACATCATCGTAAAGATCGCGGGCATCAACAGCGCTAATGTCTCCAGTTTTGCGAGACGCTATAATTTGTACCCTGGCATGTTCGGTTATTTTGTCGATATCAATCACAGCAGAATTTATGCTACTCAAGTTCCCGGCCAGATAGTGCTCATCACAGCTACAGAAGAACTGACATATTTTTGTGTCTTTGCCCATTCCACCCCAGGAAGAGCTCCACGATTTACCGTAGCACTCAATAATTATTTTCCCCCGCCCTGGCCCAAAATCCTCAAGGATTGCGGTCACCGGATCCAGCCGATCTATTTCGCTGATCTTTATTTTTTCAACCTTTGTTGTTTCGATCTTCACTACGCCGCCTCCGCATTCAAATAAGCTGCATGCTCTCGATACAGCTCCATTTCAGCCCGGAAGAACGCTACACAAGCCGGTCGAAATTCAGCAATCAGACCGTTATTGCGCAGTTCTCCCATATATTTTTCAGCCTCGGTATTACACTTTTCAGTCAGTTCAGGCCGGTTTGCCAGGCCCCAGGTTTTGGCAC
>WTCI01000043.1 GCA_013138655.1 Desulfuromonadaceae bacterium
GTGCTGATGTGCTGGTGCCGCCCATTCCAAGGGCCGCATGAACCCATCCCTGGGGCTTGACTGTCGCCATCCGGGCGACAGACACCCTTTCCATGGGCATCACCAGCACATCTTGCTGAACAGTTACTGCCTAGCCAGTGTATTTTTTTTGTGAGACCATCATACTTTGTCCGGAGAAGAGTCCGATGAACGATATTGCCGCTAACCTCGCCGCTATCCATGAACGGATTGCCGCAGCCTGTGATCGGGCCGGCCGCAACCCGGAAGAGGTACGACTGATTGCCGTCTCCAAGGTGAAACCGGCCGCGCTGGTCGAGGCAGCTTTTGCCAGTGGGCAGTTGATGTTCGGAGAAAGTTATGTCCAGGAATTTCGCGACAAGGCTCCGCTGGTGCAAGCCCCGGTCGAATGGCACTTTATCGGCGGTCTGCAGACGAACAAGGTGAAATACCTGCGTGGCCGGGTGGCGATGATCCACTCGGTCGACCGGCTGGCGCTGGCCGAGGAGATCAACCGCCAGTGGCAGAAGATCGGCAGCCGCATAAAGATTCTGCTGCAGGTCAATATCGGCGACGAAACCAGCAAAGCGGGCTGCGCGGTGGAAGATCTCGAATCCCTGGTGCGGGCTGTTGCCGAGTTGCCGAACCTGCAGATCTGCGGATTGATGTGCCTGCCCCCCTACTGCACTGATCCGGAAGAAGTACGCCCCTATTTCCGTCAACTGCGCGAACTGGCCGGACAGATCAAGCGACTGGCGCTGCCCGGTGTCGCCATGGCAGAACTGTCGATGGGGATGAGTGGTGATTTTGAAGTGGCGGTCGAAGAGGGCGCAACTCTGGTGCGGATCGGCACCGCGATCTTCGGTGAACGAATCAGGAAAAACTGATGGGCAAGAAACCTGAATACCTGCTTTTTGATCTCGACGGCACTCTGGTCGATTCTGTCGCGGATCTGACAAACTCCCTTAATCTGTTGGCCGATGAGTTGAAGTTTCCCCGGCTGACGCGAGAGCGGGTCAAATCCATCATTGGCGACGGGGTCAGCAAACTGATCAAAAGAGCCTACGGAGAAGAAAATTACACACAAGAACAGCTTTTTCGCTTCCTCGCTATCTATGGTGAGCATCTTCTCGACAACACCTGTTGTTATCCCGGCGTAAAAGAGCTGCTCGCCAGCCATCCGGCCGAAAAACTGGCCCTGATCACCAACAAGCCGCACCAACTGACGGTGAAGCTGTTAGCAGGACTGGATTTACTGCAATATTTCAAAATCGTCATCGGCGGTGACAGCTTCCCGGAAAAGAAACCTCACCCGCTCCCCGTGCAGAAAGCCCTGGAAGCGCTGGGTGCCGAGCCGGATCAGGCGGTCATGATCGGTGATCATCACACCGATCTGCATTCCGGTAAAGAGGCCGGCACGACTATCTGCTTCTGCAGTTACGGTTTGGGGAACACCGGTGGAGTTGTGCCCGACTTTACGGCGCAAACCTCAAGCGACCTTCTGCAACTCTTCTGCGGATCAGCTTCGTGAGCCATTCCCGGCTGACCTTGAAAGAAATATCGCTGTTCTTCTTCCCGCTGTTGCTCAACGTCCAGCTGATGAGTGTTTCTCACACGATTATCAACGGAGCCCTGGCGCGGCTGGAGGATTATATCACCGCCCTGGCGGGGATGTCGGTCGCGCTGGTCATCCACCTGTTTGTCGCGTCCCCCTCATACCAGAATCATACCGTCACCATTGCCATGGTTCGGGGGCGCAAATCGATGTACAGCGTGCTGATTTTTATCGGCCTGGTGGCGACCTACGTGGCTGTCATGCTTTCGCTGATTGCCTTTTCCCCGCTTGGTGACCTGTTGCTTGTCCGGCTGCTGGGAGCACCGCCGGAGGTTGCTCAGGCGGCCCGCGACGCTCTCTATATCCTGTCCGTGCTCCCTTTTTTCACCGGGCTGCGTGGCTTCTGCCAGGGATTGATTATTCAGGCTCGTCGCACCAGCCTGGTTTCCGCTGCGACGGGGGTCCGCGTTGGCGGTTTGTTCGGGTTGCTGGCCATCGGCCGGGGCTGGTTTTCCGGCGCCCAGCTTGGCGCCTTCGCCCTGGTCGGCTGCGTCATTATCGAAACCCTCGTCATCGTCTTTCTCGCCTGGAGAGTGCACCTGCCGTTGGAACGTGGCGAGACGGAAAAAACCACCGGGGAAATCCTGCGTTATTCTTTCCCTCTGGCCTATTCCTCCTGCCTGCAACAGACCATTCCCTTATTGATCAGCGCAATCATCGGCCGTCTGTCGGACGGTACGCTGGCTCTGGCGGCGTTTGGTGTGATCCGCGGCTTCCTGTTTTTACTGGCCGGGCCGATGCGCAACCTGCAACAGGTCTACCTGACCTTGGTCAAGTCTGCTGCTGATTACCGGAGGATCGTCCGCTTCAACCTGCTGGTCTCTTCCGCTATGGGGTTGCTGATCCTGTTGACCGCCGGGCCGCTCAACCACTTGATCCTTGGTCAACTCCTCGGCGTTGAAACCGAATTACGTCACTACCTGCGCTGGGCGCTGGCAGCCTGTACCCTCTTCCCGATCCTCTACGGAGCCAATAACCTGTTGCGCGGCTGGTTTGCCGGTGCTCACCAGACCGGCCAACTGGGTCGTTCGACAGCTCTCAAAAGTTCTTTTCTTCTGTTGCTCTGGTGGCCGATCGTCAAATTTCAGCCACCGGTCTCCGGGATTATCATCGCTATCGCCCTGTTGCTCTGTGCCGAGGGTCTCGAAGCTCTTTATCTGCGCATCCAGCGACAACAGCAACCGGCTGAACTCCGCCGACTGGCACCGCTGTAACCTTGCAATCCCTGGAAGAATCGGCATAAATCTCCCAAGCTCCGATCTGCTTAACAGAAGATAAACCGTAACTATTCAGCACATCCCGCTCTTTTTATTCCGGCGACATTGCTGCCCTGCTCCCTCCCCTGATAAGGGGAGGGTCGGGGTGGGGTTGTCTTTACGCATCAACCTTCACCCGCCGCTGACCTGTCAATAACTGCTGAATCAGAGCTTTTTCCTCTTGTTTCCTCTTTACCGCCGGTAAAAACACCCCCCCCAATCCCCCCTTGACAGGGGGGAGGTTAACTGCTGCGCCACTCGCGCCCTGCCGGAGTACAAAATATGGACCCGCTGAACCGTTACGATAAACCTTTATTTTCCGATGACAAGGAGCGGTATTTTATGCTTAAATGCCGGCCTTGTCAGAAGATTTTGTGCCGTGATGGCAATCGATAAAAGGAGTTGAACATGTACAGCTGCTCAGATTTAAAGAAAGGCCTGAAACTGCTCATCGACGGTGAACCGCACGTCATCGTGCAATATGACTTCACCAAACCGGGCAAAGGCCAGGCTCTCTATAAATGTAAACTACGCAATATGATCACCGGTGCCCTGTTCGATAGAACTTACCGTAGTGGTGAATCCTTCGCTCCTGCCAGCCTGGAAGAACGGGATATGCAGTACCTGTATCAGGATGAGACCGGTTACGTTTTTATGGATCAGAAAACCTACGAGCAGGTCATCCTGAGCGAGGCGACCCTTGGTGATGAAAAATATTTTCTGGTGGACAATATGGAAGTCAAAATCCTCATGTACGGCGATACCGGTATCGGCATTACCCTGCCCAACTTCGTTAACCTGCGTGTGACCCAGTCCGATCCCTGGGTCAAAGGGGATACCGCGGCCGGGAACAACAAACCTGCGACGGTCGAGACCGGCTATACCCTGCAAGTCCCCTCTTTCGTTGAAGAGGGAATCCTGATCCAGATCGACACACGAACCGGTGAATATGTCACCCGGGTGAAGGAATAACGTGGCACAAAACTGGCAGTTGGCCCGCAAACGGCCCACGCTTGAAAAACGGGCCCGAATCGTCCAGGCGATCCGGGCCTTCTTCGTCGCTCACGGTTTCCTCGAAGTGGAAAGCCCACAACGAATTCCCGCCAACGCCCCCGAACCGTATATCGACGCGGTTCCCTCCGCAGACTGGTTTTTACAGACGTCTCCCGAACTTGCCATGAAACGCCTGCTGGCCGCCGGCTATGGCAACATCTTCCAGATCAGTCACTGCTGGCGGGCTGGGGAACGCGGCAAACAGCATCTGCCGGAATACACCATGCTTGAATGGTATCGACCGGACTGCGATTACCGGACCATGATGGATGACTGCGAAAATCTTCTGAATGCTCTGGCACCGGCCTCACAACTCAACTACCAGGGCCGAACAATCGATTTAACCCCCCCCTGGCCACGCATGACAGTGAAAGAAGCGTTCTCAGATTACACACAAACATCTCTGAAAGAAGCCTTGGCTCAAGACAGGTTTGATGAGGTTATCAGCCTGGAGATTGAGCCCAAACTCCCCACGGACAAACCGCTGTTTTTACTGGAATACCCTGTCAGTCAGGCGTCTCTGGCCCGGGTCAAGCCGGGGGATGACAGTGTTGCGGAACGTTTTGAACTCTATGTCGGAGGGATAGAGTTGGCGAACGCTTTTTCTGAGTTGACTGATGCAGAGGAACAACGCTGCCGGTTCACCATTGACGAAGCAGCACGCCGTTTTTTCGGAAAAACGCCCTACCCGACACCGGAACCGTTTCTCAATGAACTCTCCAACCTGACTTCCGCAACCGGAATTGCGCTCGGAATTGATCGGCTGATCATGTTGCTGACCGACTGCAATGATATTTCCGAAACTGTTGCCTTTACTCCCGAGCAACTCTGAAAGTGGTAAGGATGCGCAAAGGAACCCTCTGCATCCAGTACATCCACAATCTCAGTTATGTTCTGTTTTCAACAACGCCTCAATCTGATATCGTTCTTCCTGGGTAAGCCGCGTGTTGCCTCTCTGCCCATTGGATTGCTGATGGAGATCCCTTCAATGAAGACGAATCGGTTTCTTGCCTTTATCCCGTCTGTACTGCTGGTCATTTTTTTACTTCCCCAAGTGATATATGCCGAACGGCTCTCAATTAAGGTTGGTGCCTATGCCAACGCCCCCAAAATATTTCAGGATGATCAAGGTCATATTGCCGGGTTTTGGCCGGACCTGATTGCCGACATTGCAGAAAAAGAAAACTGGCAGATTGAATATGTCTGGGGCACCTGGAGTGAAGGTCTTGACCGTCTAAAGTCTGGTGAAATTGCCATGATGCCGGATGTCGCAGTGACAGAATCCAGAAAGGCACAGTATACGTTTTCTCAAGAGGCCGTGCTGTTAAGCTGGTCACGCCTTTATGTCCATGAGGACAGCCCGTGTTTTGACTCTATATTTAATTTGAACAACAAGAAAATTGCTGTTCTCAGAGATAGCGTCAACTATGAGGGGCCAGGAGGAATAAGAGAGTTTGTCCGTAGTTTTGATATAAATTGCACTTTTGTTGAATATGAAAGCTATGTTGATGCTTTTAGTGCAGTAAAGAATAATCTGGCCTATGGATGTGTGGCCAATAGAAATTTTGGTGATAAATATGAAAAACAATATGACCTGAAGCAGACTACGCTACTCTTTCAACCCATCGTTGTGAATTTTGCTTTTCCACAACAATCAAGTTTCACACCTCTTCTATTGCCCACAATTGATAAAAATATAAAGTCTTTAAAGTCTGAAACAGACTCAATTTATTACCAACTGCTTGAAAAGTATTTTGAAACGGCAATCGCTGAGAAAAAGCTGGTTGTTTTTCCTGTCTGGGCGAAGCAGTTGATGGTGTTTTTGGGCCTTGTCGTTTTAGTTTCAGTCGTTACCGTCATTATTTATAGGGTTCAGCTTGGAAAATCCAGGCGAAAGATTAGACAGAATTATGCGCAACTGTTAGAGCAGGAAAGAAAATACCGGACGTTATTGGATAATCAAAAGGAAGCGGTATTTCTGCATAAGCTTAAACCCGAAGGGTTTTCATGTTTTTCAGAAGTGAATGCTTCTGCTGTTGAACGCTACGGATACTCTCGGAGCGAATTTTTACAGATAAGTTCGGTAGATATCAGTGTTCCGGGTGATGTCAAAAAACACGCTGATCCAAGTGATCGAAGAAAGCTTCTTGAACAGGGTCAGCTGATCTTTGAAACCACCCATATCAAAAAATCCGGAGAACAGTTTCCTGTTGAAATCAGTACGACGCTTGTTGAGTTGCAGGGAGAGAAATATCTCCTCTCGACTGTTCGGGATATAACCGAACGTAAAAAAGCCGAAGAATTCCAGAGGATCAAATCGATTCAGCAACAGACTCTTGCCGAATTAGGGCAAGAAGCACTTCATGGTATTGATCTTTCGACCCTCTTTTCTAAAACGACCCTGAAACTGGCAGCTGTGCTGAATGTCGATTACACAAAAATTCTGCAGAAACTTCCGGATCAAAACGAACTGCTGCTGATCGCGGGAGTCGGCTGGCAGGAATGGTTGGTCGGCCGTGCGTGCGTCCCTGCTGACGCAAATTCCCAAGCCGGCTATGCCCTGACAACCGAGCAGCCGATTGTTGTTAAAGACTTGCAGACAGAGTCCCGTTTCGGTGGCTCTCAGTTGTTGGTTGATCACGATGTCGTCAGTGGCCTCAGTGTCATTATCGGCTCTTACAAAGATCCCTGGGGGGTTCTGGGTGTGCATTCCACCCACTCACGTGAATTCACTGACGACGACGTCAATTTTGTGCAAAGTGTTGCCAATTTGCTTGCTGAGGTCATCAAGCGCAAGCAGGCGGAGGCTCGGCGGCAAGAGCTCGAAACGCAGCTGTGCCAGAAATACAAGATGGAAGCTGTCGGCCTGATGGCGGGAGGAATTGCCCATGATTTCAACAATAATCTCGCCATCATCCTCGGCAACGTTGAACTTTCGCAGAGGAAAATATCTGCTCAAGACGAGATTGCACCGCACCTGAGAAATGCGCAGGTGGCTATTTTCAGAGCCCGTGATCTGGTCCGGCAGATTCTCACCTATAGTCGTCGGGGAGTGCAGAATTTCCAGCCGGTGAATCTGCCGTTGGTTATTAGCGAAACCCTCAACCTGTTACGTGCCACGATTCCGACAACCGTTGAAATTGAAACGGATATCGCCCACAGCCACGCCATGATCAACGCCGACTCCACGCAGATTCAGGAAGTGCTGATCAACCTTTGTAACAATGCTGTTCATGCGATGGACGGTCAGGGAACACTGAAGATCGGCTTAGAATCCCTGAACGTTGAACAAACAGAGATCCCCGTCCAATATGGTGTCGCCCCCGGACAGTTTGCCAAACTCAGTATTCAGGACAGCGGCTCAGGGATGACCCCGGAAATTATGGAGAAGATTTTCGACCCGTTTTTTACCACCAAAGAGGTCGGTGAAGGCACCGGGATGGGTCTGGCCGTCGTGCATGGTATTATCAAAAGCCACAGCGGGTTTGCCAGGGTCAACAGCCATCCCGGACGGGGCAGTATCTTCGAGATTTATTTTCCTGTGATAGCAGCCCCGAAACTTGGAATCATTCCGACAATTCACGATCTGCCAAAAGGCAATGAGCGGATTCTTTTTGTCGATGATGAAGAAATGCTGACCAATATCTGGAGTCAGATGCTCAGTGATCATGGTTATCAGGTCACAACCAAAACCAGCAGCACCAAAGCCTTGGAAATGTTTAAAAAGAACCCGCAACAGTTTGATCTGGTGATCACCGATCAGACCATGCCCGAACTTTCCGGCAAAGATCTCATCAAAAAGTTGCTCAGCATCAGGCCGGACCTGCCGACCATTCTTTGTCCCGGCTACAGCAACAAAATCAACGAAGAAGAAGCTGAAAAACTCGGCATCAAGGCTTTCTGTATGAAACCCCTGGATATGGTGGAACTGGTACAGATAACAAGGAAGGTTTTGCATGGGGCAAAGCAATAATCCCCTTCCGCCGATAAAAATACAGCATCAGTTGAGTTTCACCAGCGAGAACGGTTGCTTTGAGCCGTGAATATTGATCAGATTGCAAAGGCCGGGATTTTTCAGCCGCTCGGCAAAAAAATAGGCGCGTCGACCAGGAGGGGGAAGTCAACGCGCCCCAAATGTTTGTTGCCTTTTATATATAATACTAAAATAGTTATCTATTTGCAAGAAATAAAACCAATTTAGTTTGTAATTGTTTCCGGTGGGTTGATTCAGTTTATTTTTTTCAGGTCGAGAAAGCGATTGTCGGCATCAACAGTGAGTTGGAAACGTCCGCTGATTCCGGTATGGGTCAGAAAAGATCGCAAACGTGAGGCTGGAAACCTGAGCCGTCTGCCGCATTCTGACATTACCTGTACCGTGCTGGCCGATCCTTGATAATGGCGTAGAAACTGCTGCTGGCTAAGGTGGATGCTGAAACGGAAAGATTTTTTTTGAGGAACGTTCATCAATACTTTTAAATGCCCATTTTTTCTTGAGAAGGCTTGCTCATATGCTTATTTACAAGGTTGTGGAAACCAGTCAGGTTGATGATCTCAGCCTGGAAAAAATCCTCAACTGCTGGATCGCCGAGGGTTGGCAGTTTGAGGGGATGCACTTCGCCATGCGCGACGCCAGCCGTCGTCCGGGCATGGCGTTTGTCACTTTTATCCGCGAAGAACCTGACCATCAATCTGAATAATATTCCCAGTCTCGGTTCGCTATTATGGTTCGTTTGTTATATTGAGCCGGTGGTTATTTATGCGAATGTAGGGGCGAATCTTGTATTCGCCCGAATCCTGATCGCCGACAGAACAAGGGCGATCACAAGGATCGCCCCTACCGCAGGATTGACCTGTTTCATCACCGGCTCAATAGCAGGGATTTTCAGTAAATCAGGCCGACCTTTTTTCTGACCTTGCGCATGGTTTTGTTTGCGACATAACGGGCTTTCTCTGCACCGTTTGCGAGGATTTTACGCAACTCCTCAGGATCCGCCATGATTTCCTTGCGTTTTTCCGTGTAAGGGGCGAAGAAATCCCGAACTGTTTCAAAAAGTTCCTGTTTAACATCGCCATAGCGCAGTCCGGGGGTCAGGTAGCGTTGCCGTAGTTCTTCCACCCCAGCCTCGTCGAGGAACAGGCGGTAGATCTGGAAGATATTACAGCTGTCCGGGTTCTTCGCCTCTTCAATCGGAGTCGGGTCGGTGACAATGCGCATAATCTGTTTGCGCAGCGGTTTTTCGTCGAGGAACAGGTCGATGGTGTTGCCGTAGCTCTTGCTCATCTTGCGGCCGTCCAGGCCGGGCACCGTCGCGACATCCTCGTCAATCTCAGGTTCCGGGATGGTGAACACATCCCCGTATTCGTTGTTGTATTTAATGGCGATATCGCGGGCGACTTCCAGATGTTGCTTCTGGTCCTTGCCGATTGGAACTTTGTCGCTCTGAAACAGCAGGATGTCGGCGGTCATCAGCACCGGGTAGGCAAAGAGTCCATGATTCGGCCTGATTCCCTGGACAACTTTGTCTTTATAGCTGTGACAGCGCTCCAGCAGGCCCATTGGGGTGAAGTTGGAGAGCGCCCAGGCCAGTTCCTGAACTTCCGGCAGATCCGACTGCACCCAGAAGATACTTTTTTCCGGATCGAGTCCCAACGCCAAAAAGTTGGCTGCCGCTTCGAGAGTTCCCCTGGCCAGAGTCTTGCCATCGGGGAGGCTGGTCATGGCGTGATAGTTGGCGATGAAACAGAACAGTTCTTCCTGCTCTTGATAGGCGATCATTTTCTTCATCATGCCGAAGAAGTTGCCGAGGTGCAGGGAGCCGGAAGGCTGGATTCCAGATAAAACACGCATCTTTTGATCTCCAATAAATGATGGCGTTGCAAAAAGTCCGCCCTCCGGCGTTGCAGCAGTTTTTCAGGATCTCGACATACCATATGTATGCCTTCGCCCCTGAAAAACCACTACGCCTTGTAGGGCAAAATTTTTGCTTAGCCATCGTATTCTTTTTTTTGCGAAAGCATCAAACTTTGCCGGGGACAGAATGGAATTCTGTCCCCGGCATGTCCAGAGAATTTAGCAGGTTGGCAGAAAAGAGCTCACCGACTTATTGTCCTGATTGATTCCCCATCATTGCCGCCATCTGCAGCAACTGCTGTAAATCCATCCCGCTTTCTTTCAGAATGGCGAGTAATACCGGGAAGAGTTGCATCATGAAACCCGGTTCGTTGATGACCTCTTTTGTCAGGTCGGGCAGGGTTTCGAGGATGAAGGCCTGTTTCTCTTCTTTACTAAGCCCGAGCAGGGCGGATTTGATCTCTTCTGTGGTCATTCAATTTCTCCTGGGATGCAGATTCTGGTTAGTCGCCAATGGCGATTTTAAACACGTCCGGGTATTCCTTGACAAAATGCACCTCGATTCCTTCACGCAGGTAATCGGGCAGATCTTCGTAATCCTTTTTGTTTTCGTGCGGGAAAATCAGCATGTTCAACCCGGCACGGCGGGCCGCAATGGTTTTTTCCTTGACTCCGCCGATCGGCAGAACTCGGCCGGTCAGTGACAGCTCGCCGGTCATGCCGAGCTTTTTGCGGACCGATTTCTTCATAATCATTGACAGCAGTGCGGTGGTCATGGTGATCCCCGCAGATGGACCGTCCTTGGGGGTCGCGCCGGCCGGGACGTGCAGGTGGATGAAGTGGGTGTCGAAATAATCTTCCGGGATCTGGTATTTGTCGAGATGTCCCATCACGTAGGAGTAAGCAATCTCCGAGCTTTCTACCATGACCTTGCCGAGTTGGCCGGTCTGCTTGAAACCTTTGCCTTTGCTCTTCATTGAGGTGGCTTCGATCTGCAGGGTGGTTCCGCCCATCCGGGTCCAGGCCAGTCCGGTAACGACCCCGGGACTTTCTTTAATCAACTCTTCTTCGGCGAAGATCGGTTTGCCGAGGTAGTGCTCAATATCTTTCTTGGTGACCCGGATTTTTCCCTCATGGCCTTCAGCAAAATCCATAGCGGCCTTGCGCATGATTTTCTTGATGCGGTTTTCCAGACCCCGGATCCCCGATTCGCGGGCGTAACGATCGACAATAGCCGCCAGAGCCGCCTTGTTGATGCTCACCTGTGATTTGTTCAGGCCGTGATTTTTCAGCGCCTTGGGGATCAGGTAACGGCGAGCGATTTCCAGCTTCTCTTCAAGGATATAGCCGGACAGGCGGATCAGCTCCATCCGGTCGAGCAACGCTGCCGGGATGGTGTCGAGCTGGTTTGCCGTGGCGATAAACAGCACGTTCGACAGGTCAAAGGGGACATCCATATAATGGTCACGGAAGGCACCGTTCTGTTCCGGATCGAGGACTTCGAGCAATGCCGAGGCAGGATCACCCTGGAAGGATGCGCCGATCTTGTCAATTTCATCGAGCATGATAACCGGGTTAGCGGTGCCGACAGTTTTCATTGCCTGGATTGCTTTACCCGGCATGGCACCGATGTAAGTGCGACGATGTCCCTTGATTTCCGCTTCGTCGCGCATGCCGCCGACGGAGAAACGGTAGAACTTGCGCTTCAAGGTGTCGGCGATACTTTTGCCGATCGAGGTTTTGCCGACCCCGGGTGGGCCGACCAGGCAGAGGATTGAACCGGAGATGTCCCCCTTCATCTTGCCGACGGCAATAAATTCAAGAATTCGTTCCTTGACATCGTCCAGGCCGTAGTGATCCCGGTCCAGCACCCGCCGAGCCCGTTTCAGGTCGTAGGTGTCTTTGCTGAACTTTCCCCAGGGCAGGATCGTCAGCCAGTCGAGGTAATTGCGGCTGACATTGTATTCCGGTGAGGAGGGTTCGATCAATTGCAGCTTTTCGATCTCGTCGTCGACCGCTTTCTGGGCTTCTTCATTCAGGGTCAGTTTCTTCAGACGGGTCTGAAATTTCTCGATCTCGGAGGTTTTCCCCTCTTTTTCCAGCCCCAGTTCCTTCTTGATTGCCTTGAACTGCTCCCGCAGGAAGAATTCCCGCTGTTGGGCGGAAATTTTTTCTTCGATACTCTGGGAGATCTTGGTCTGCAGACGGGAAACTTCCAGCTCCTTTTTCAGTAACACCAGCACCTTGTCGATGCGGGCGCGGACGCTGAAGGTTTCCAGTACCTCCTGCAGCTCAAAACCGTCCGCGTTGGTCAGGTTGGCGGCAAAGTCGCTCAATCGGGCCGGATCGCCCATGCTTGAGCGACCGAGAAACAGTTT
The DNA here is from genome assembly GCA_013138655.1 of Desulfuromonadaceae bacterium. Taxonomy (GTDB): domain Bacteria; phylum Desulfobacterota; class Desulfuromonadia; order Desulfuromonadales; family Geopsychrobacteraceae; genus Malonomonas. The sequence goes on from WTCI01000043.1 coordinate 12,151, forward strand.
GATCTCTTCCGAATAGAGGGGGTTAATCTGGACCAGCTCCTTCAATGTGGAGATGATCGCCATCGAATAGGCTTTCAACTCGGCATTGTCGCTCATTTCCGGTGCTAAAAAATAAGTGACATCACCGTAGATGATCTCATCAATTTCGACGACCTCATTGAGGGTAAAGCGCTCCAGACTGTTGACCAGGACATGGGCGCTGTTTTCCTCGGCGTGGATCAGTTTGAGGATTTTTGCCGCAACACCGACTTTCTGCAGGTTGGTGACCGAATCATCCTCGTCCAGATTTTGCGTCATCACCAAACCGATGGCCTGTGAGGGGGTTTCCATGGCTTGCTGGATGGTGCGGACCCGTGATTTGCCGTTTACCGTCAGCGGGATAATGACGCCGGGGAAGGCCGGCCGGGGGCGCAAGGGGATAATCGGCAGGCGCGGCGGGAGCATGTCGCGTGCCAGCACCAGGCCCTCGTCCGGGATGGCATGGACGTCGGCATCGGTTTCGACCTCAATTTCATATTCGATCGATTCATCATGGTCTTCAAAATTGTCATGCATGTTGAGCTGCTCCTGGATAATTTTTAAATAACAACGGCCCGATTTTCTGCTGCGACCGTTGAAAAGTAAACGTAGAAGATAATAATAACAGAGTCGAGCTGTCAACAATACAATAGCGAAAATAGTTGCGAAAGTGGTCCGATTTTCCAATATTTCTTTTTGTTAAAAGCTATGGAATAATCCGGAACGTATTTTTCCCGAGAAAGGCCTTCCATGTCTGAGCAAAAACAACGTGTCTATCTGGTCGACGGCTCCTCCTATATTTACCGTGCCTATTATGCGATCCGCCACCTCTCCAATTCGAAAGGTGAGGCGACCAACGCGGTTTATGGTTTTACCAACATGCTGCTCAATCTGGTGCGGGATGAAAAACCGGATCGCCTGGCGGTGATTTTCGATGCCAAAGGGCCGACTTTTCGTAAAGAGCTCTACCCTGAATATAAAGCGAATAGAAGTGCCATGCCGGAAGACCTGGTGCCGCAGGTCCCGTTGATTAAAGAGATCGTGCGGGCTTTCAAGGTGCCGGTGCTGGAACAGCTTGGGGTTGAAGCCGATGACATCATCGCCACGTTGGCGAAACAGTACGACGAACAGGGGCTGGATGTGGTCGTGGTCACCGGCGACAAGGATCTGATGCAGGTTGTCAGTGACCGGGTCTGCCTGCTTGACACCATGAAGGGGAAAGTCTCCCGCCGCGAAGAGGTGATCGAGCGTTTCGGTGTACCGCCGGAGCAGGTTCTCGAAGTGTTGGGATTGGCCGGGGACACCTCCGACAATATCCCCGGAGTCCCGGGCATCGGTGAGAAGACGGCCAGCGGTCTGATTCAGGAGTTTGGCAGTATCGAGAACCTGCTGCAGAATATCGACAAGGTCAAGGGGAAAAAGCGCCAGGAGAATCTGCGTGAATACGGTGAACAAGCCAGATTGTCACGTCGGCTGGCCGACCTTGTTTATGATGTCAAGCTCGCTGTAACCCTCGATGACTTGGTCCTTGTTGCGCCGGATCGTGAGGCCCTGAGCCAGTTGTTCAAAAAACTCGAATTTCACAAACTTCTTCAGGAATATTCAGCGATACCACAGCAGGAAAGCAGTGGCGAAAATTACCAGACAGTGCTGAGCGAGGCCGAACTGGATGAGCTGGTTGCCAGGCTGAAAGCTGCCGGGCGTTTTGCCATCGATACCGAGACCACCAGCCTGGTGGCGGTGCAGGCCGAGTTGGTCGGGCTGTCTTTCACCATCGAAGCGGGGCACGGCTGGTACCTGCCGGTCGGGCATATGTATCTGGGCGTTCCCGAGCAGTTGCCGCAGCAACTGGTACTGGAGAAGCTGCGTCCGCTGCTGGAAGATCCTCAGATCGAGAAGGTCGGCCAGAATATCAAGTACGACGCCCTGGTCCTGCGCAATGCCGGGATCGAACTGGCCGGGGTGGTCGTCGACACTATGCTGCTTTCTTACGTTGTTCATCCCGAGGCCAAGTCGCACGGTTTGGATGCCTTGGCATCGGAGCATCTCAACCATCGCATGATTTCCTACCGTGAGATGACCGGCACCGGCAAGAAGCAGATCTGTTTCAGTGAGGTCGAAGTGGAAAAGGCCACCGTCTATGCTGCCGAGGATGCCGACATCACCTGGCAGCTGGCTGAAAAATTGCTGCCTGAACTACCCAAGGGACCGTCGGAAAGACTGTTCCGCGAAGTGGAGATGCCGCTGGTTGATGTGTTGACGCGCATGGAGTGGCAGGGGATTCGTATCGACGCTGATTTTCTCGGTCAGCTTTCCACCGAAATGGCCGGAAAACTGGCGGCGCTGGAAGTGGAAATTCATCAACTGGCCGGCGGGCCTTTCAACATCAATTCGCCGAAACAGCTCGGTGAGATCCTTTTTGAAAAGCTCGGTCTGCCGAAGGGGAAAAAGACCAAAACCGGCTGGTCGACCAATGTTGAGGTGCTGACCACCCTGGCCGAAGATCACGAGATCGCCGCCAAAATCCTCGGTTACCGCTCGGTCAGTAAGCTGAAAAATACCTACACCGATGCGCTGCCGAAACTGATTAATCCGGCCAGCGGGCGCATTCATACCAGCTTCAATCAGGCGGTCACGGCGACCGGGCGACTCTCCTCCAGCGATCCGAATCTGCAGAATATCCCGATCCGTACGGCTGAGGGACGCCGCATTCGCGAGGCCTTCATCCCTGAAAATGGCTGGCTACTGCTTTCCGCCGACTACTCGCAGGTCGAACTGCGAGTGATGGCACACATGGCCGATGTCCCGGCGCTCAAGGAGAGTTTTGTTGCCGGTGAGGATATTCACAAGCGGACCGCCAGCGAGATCTTTAATGTTTTCCCTGATATGGTTGATGATGAAATGCGCCGTCAGGCCAAGACCATCAACTTTGGAGTGCTTTACGGCATGGGAGCCTTCAGTCTGGGGAAAGATCTGGGGATCAGCCGTAAGGAAGCACAGCAGTTCATCGACCACTATTTTGAGCGCTATCCGGCGATTCTGGAATACCTGGAGGCAAAGAAACAAGAAGCCCGCGAACACCGGTATGTCACCACCATTCTCGGCCGTCGCTGCGCTATCCCCGAGATCAACAGCAAAAACGGCGCGTTCCGCAGCTACGCCGAGCGTAACGCCATCAACTACCCGATCCAGGGGAGTGCTGCCGATATCATCAAGGTGGCGATGGTTAATATCGACCGGCGTTTGCGCGAAGAAAAGTTGCAGACCCGCATGCTGTTGCAGGTCCACGATGAGCTGGTTTTTGAGGTGCCGAAGGCAGAGCTGGACCAGGTACGTGAACTGGTGCGGGTTGAAATGGAAACGGCCGTGCCGCTGGATCTCCCGCTCAAAGTTGATATCGGCGATGGGGAAAACTGGGCGCAGGCGCATTAAGCGGCATCAAGGTTGATGGCGTTGCAAAAAGTCCGCCCTCCGGCGTTGCAGCAGTTTTTCAGGATCTCGACATACCATATGTATGCCTTCGCCCCTGAAAAACCACTACGCCTTGTAGGTCGAAATTTTTGCTTAGC
>WTCI01000094.1 GCA_013138655.1 Desulfuromonadaceae bacterium
GCTAAGCAAAAATTTCGACCTACAAGGCGTAGTGGTTTTTCAGGGGCGAAGGCATACATATGGTATGTCGAGATCCTGAAAAACTGCTGCAACGCCGGAGGGCGGACTTTTTGCAACGCCATCAACCACCATCAAGAATCGGCAGAACAGTCAAACTGTCCCCATCGTGCAGGAGATCATCAAGCTCGGCGTGGACACCGTTAATCAGCACAATGCCGAGAATCTGCTCCGGCAGTTGCAAACTGTCCAGCACATCCTGAATCCGGGTTCCGGAACGGTAGTCTCGCGACTCTTCCTTGAATCGCCCCAGGCGAAATGCCCCGACCAGCTTGACGTTAACCTTCATTGACAGATCCTCTTGCCGCCCGGCACTCAAAACTCTGAAAGCATAACAAAAAAACGGACAGCTGGAAAATCCTAACTGTCCGTTTTCATAAATGGTCGCCATTCCGCAACCTCTTTGAGAATCTTGACGATCTGAGTTTGAAGTGGCTACACTAGGAGGCTGTCGGACTAGCCCCGACACATAAATCGAGGGTTCGACGCAAGTGTGCGCCCTCAAGGTTCACTGAGCTCTTAGTGACACCACAATTTATATAGAACGAAGGCAGGTCAAACAATGTCAACACAAGTGAAATCTAGGCGCCCAATCAGGCTGATCGCAATTGGCGACATCCACGGTCAGTTAGACATGCTCAACCGCTTGCTTAACATTGTATCGCCAAAGGCTGACGACCAGTTCGTTTTCCTGGGAGACTATATTGATCGTGGGAAGAACAGTCGCGGAGTTGTTGAGCGATTGATCCAATTCAAAAATAATTTCCCAGATACGATTTTCCTGCGCGGCAACCATGAGCAACTATTGCTTGATGCCTTGGTTGAGATTTCCGCAAGAGAGGCCCCTCGATTGAGAGAACTGTCCGCAGCTTTTGCCAAATACACACTTGCGTCTGATGTAGAAATATTTCTCAGCAATGGCGGCAATACTACGCTTCGTAGTTACAGGGTCAGAAATATGGCAGACATACCACCGGGGCACATTGAGTTTATTGACTCAACCCGACTGTGGTGGAGGTTTGAAAATTTTCTGTTTGTGCATGCCGGTATCAGACCAGGGGCCTCAATGGAGGAGCAGGACCCATATGTTCTTCTCTGGGAACGCCTCTCGCCGCCGGGAAAAGATGGCGAAATCCATATTGTCGGACACAATCCTGCCACCGATGGCGAACCGCATTTTGAACCTGGGCGTTATAACCTTGATACCGGGGCCGTGTATGGCCGGACCCTGACGGCCTGTGATGTTTTCAGCAAGGAAATCTGGCAAGTAAGATGATTAAAAGCGTCCTGCCCCAACCAGGTGCTTGTGCCAATAGGGATTGTCCAGCGAAGCGTAGCTGACCCGCCTCCCCGATGAGGGGGCATGGATGAAACGACCGCCACGATCATAGATCGCAACATGGGAAATTTTCGGTGGACTGAGTCGGAAAAAGAGCAGATCACCCGGCTGCAGATCACTCAAGGGAACCTTCTCTGCCCGCAGATACTGATCTGCCGATCTGCGCGGGACCGAGATCCCGACACTGCGATAGGCATAGCTGACCAAACCGCTGCAATCGAAACCGCTCGGGGAAGCCCCGCCATACCGATAGGGAGTACCAAGCATTTTTCGGGCGGCATCGATGACAGAGACAACAGCTGGGGCTTCTCCTTGTTTCGTTATTGTCGGTGAAACCGGGGCAGAAATCGCCCTGCTGTTTATCTTCGGGTTGGACCCGGCACAGGCAGTGACTTGAACAATCAGCAGTAGCCAAAGAAGGTATTTTAAAAACGGCATACGGACACCTCCATAATAAAATCCACGCAGAATATTAGTACAAGCAAATATTGTTCCACGCGCCCGCCCTTCTGTTATCTAACCTGATTTCAACCCCTTATCAAATCATTCAAGATTCTGTATGATTGTTGCTCAGCCTTAAGTGCCAATTTATGTCACTGAATTGACAAAATTCTGTTGCCAAACAGACTGATCCCGACATCTATTGCTGATAAGGAGCGAAAAAATGGCGATGACAATTCCGATCACCGGGGCAACCCGCAGCGGGATGAATTTTATGGCAAAGGGAGTGTTGATGCGCGAGTCATCGGTGAGGATCGGTTTGTGGAAAACATCCTCATGCAGGCCGAGTCTCCGCCGGTGCGCAAACCTTCACTCCACAGTGCTTGAAGCCGTGACAAAAATCTATGATCTTCAGGAAGTTGATTTGAGCACTGCCGGTCAGAAGCGATTGCCGCCAGAAGCTCGGTCTTTGGCTGCTTGGGGTGTTCTGGAATTGAGTGATGCAACGTTAAATGAATTGGCAGGGGAGTTGGGTCGGGATGCTTCAACGCTGAATTCAGCAGTCAAGCGGTTTGACCGTCGCTGCTACAACGAGCCTGAACCTAAAGAAAAGATTGAGCAGTTGAAGAGGGAGATTGAGGTTGCAGCCTTGCAGGCCAGACCCTGCTGTACTTGACCCTGCTGTACTGTGTGACCCTGCTGTACTTTCGGCAAGATGCTGGCCAGCGGTTTTTCGGCCCTTACTGGGCAACCAGACCGTCCTGTCTCAAAAATAAAGGGAGCGTCCCCGGCTTCTCCTGCTTTTTCCGAGCAGGATGTGGCGATGGTGAGGATTTGGGGAAGGTGGGAAGACAGCTCTAAATACCAGGTACGAAGTGATGGAGAGCGGAATTAAGTATGCTGTCCCCGGAACTCTACGCACGGCAACCTCAATCCGCTCAAGAGCATCGAGCACCACAAGCCGCAGCTTCCGGTCGAAGATGTAGAGGCTTAAAACCTGATCAAAATCAGTATCTGGCCGAAAACTGTGGTTGCGGCTGACGGGGTCGGTCGAAGGTTGCTCAAAGGGGAGCCAGTATGCACTGAGTCGGTAATATCCGATGCTGGCGAGGTAACGCTTTAGGCGTGGCAGGTCGTCGCAGATCAAGCCTCGTTCGATAAGTAGCTCGGCCTGCTGGTCAACGGTAATCGGGGGCTTGTTATAGCGCATAGCCCCTCCGCAAAAAAATAAACCCTCCGGTTTGAGCATCACGGCAGCGAACCGCCAGAGAGGCTTGGAGGGTGTTTTCAATGTTGATTATACCGCTGAAGGCTATGGTTGGCAAACAGGTCCAAAGCGCCTCAAGCAGAATATGGCCGGAACGATAGCGAATCTGTCGAAAGAGATCAAGACTTTTATGCAGCGTGGACAACCGGCTCATGCATGCACCTCCCGCAGCAGTGCCATAATCTCCGCACTTACCACATCCAGATCCCGGTCAATCTCCTCCAGATCACGCGGCGGCATATAAACATAGAAGTGCCGATTGAAGGGGATCTCATAGCCGACAATTCCCAACTCGCCATCCTTACCATCCCGCTTGCTGCCATCAATCCAGGCATCCGGCACATGGGGCGCAACTTCCTTTTTGAAATATTCCTCAACGGTTTCGGTCACGCCGCGTGACGGATCGAGGGGAATATTCTCGTTGTCGCGCAGATCGCCATCGTTCTGAAACTCAACAACCTTGCCGTCCAGCGTAAATAGGCCGTAGAGCGGGTTGGCTTTTTCCCTGTGAACCTTTTTGATCACCCGCTCGGCTTCCGGATTTTTCCAGCTTACCGCAGCCAGTAGCTGCTTTTTCTCGCGGGTATCCAGCTTGATTCCCGTTGCCTTCAGCGCATTTTTGAACTGCTCATCGAACTGGTTGAAGTCGTCGCACTGGCCATCGACAATTGCATCCGCTCCCATCTGATTGGTCAGGGCTGTTTGCAGCTTCAAACCATATTCCAGCAACCGCTTCTGGGCACGCCAGAGTTTACTGTCGAGCAGGTCTTTTATCTGCCGCTCTTTCAGGTCCTTGAAGTTCGCCTTGATATGGGTACGCACCTCAATCGCATAGGGGCTGAGATCACCATAGGTTTCATCCGTCCAAGCCTGACCAAATTGCCCATAAGCCCATTTCATCACCGCATTAAACGGCTTGGGCGCAAAGCGCAGTTCAGCGAGGCGTTCATCTGTGAACTGCACCGACAAGCGTAAGGGACGCTCAACGGTGATGCGCCGGTAGCCGAAGCCGGTGGTATTGAAAATCTTGCTGGCAAAGGTTTTCGGTTCGGCGGCCTTGGGGTTTTCGGACTGACGCCCCCGGTTGCTTTTGACCTCGACCGGTTTATCCAGCTCAAGGTTCTCGACCACTTCAAACCGCCCGAAGGATCGCGTAATGGTAGCGATATCATCATCCCCCATCACATTGCGCTTGG
>WTCI01000269.1 GCA_013138655.1 Desulfuromonadaceae bacterium
TTGTGCTCGCGGGGCCCGGGGATCCTGCGGAAAATAGTGCAAAAACCGTTTGTACTCGGTGATTGCCCGATAATGATCCTCTTCTGCGGCGAGACTTTCAGCAAAAGAGAATAAATCCGGCGCAGCACAAACAGGTTGGCATATCGACAACAGCAACAGCAGAAGTAGCAGGAGGGGCATTCTTAATCGTCCTTTGCCGGAGGATGGATCCCTCCGGCCGAGATTTATCTACCCGAAATCTACAGAAAGTAAAATGCCGTCTGGTCTTGTGCGCTGTCTCCTTGGTCCGCCCCCAAATACCGTGACTTTCGGGGTCAGCACACGGATTCTGGTTCAAAAAACGACTTGGCACTTCAACCCCGCCGGTAAAATCGTTTTCGGATTCGGCAGCTCAAGTCTTACCCTGAAAGTCCCGCTGGCGGCATCAATGACTTGATCGATGATAACAACTTTGGCTTTGTAGCTCCCTCCGACCGGCTCCTCGAGCAGAACCCGCGCATGCTGCCCTTTGTTGATCGCTCCGAAATAGGCCACCGGGACAACTACCTCGACATTCAATGGATGGATCCGGGCAACGATCAAAAATGGCTCTTCACCGACATACTCGCCAGCCGCTCCAATCCGCTCAACGACAACGCCATCTATGGTACTCCGGATAGTGCGCAATTTCAGGCGTTCCTCAGTTTCCAGCAACTGCAGTTGTGCCAACTGGATCTCGGTTTCAATTTCATCCTTTTCATGGCTTGAAATCAGCTGTTTTTTATACAACTCTTCATTCCGTTCCGCTTTACGCAAACCGAATTCAACCCGAGCCTTGGCCAGATTGACCGCAGCTTCTTCAACTCCGGATTTCAACTGAGTCAGAACTTGTCCGCGCTGTACGCGGTCACCCCGCTCAACATTTATCTGTTCGATAATGCCGGGCACCTGGCTGCTGAATTCAACCAACTCATTCGGTTCGATCATCCCCTCTAGTGACGGCACCTCGACGGCAAAAGCCGGGGACGAGACGAAGACAAAGAAAAATAACAATTGACAGAATTTCACAATTTACTCCCTTATTCCAACTTACCGGAAAATGACAGCAGATTCCCCTGCTGTTGATCCTGACGAAACAATTCCCTCCTGATCCGGGCATGATATTTTTCCACACTCACTTGAGCCTGACTGATCGCCCTGCGCGCCAGAGGTTGCATAACTCCCAAGTTGGAAAAATCCATCCCTTTTAACAACTGTGCAATCAGACCGCCACGAGCGCCATCGAGCAACGGATCTTCTAAAGAGAGGATTGCCTGATAACTTCCGGGGTCACCCTGCCGCCCGCAACGTCCTGCCAACTGACGATCGATCCGTGCCGCCTCATGCCGCTCGGTCGCGATAACATGCAAGCCCCCTATTTGACGCACCCCTTCACCCAGCACAATATCGGTCCCCCGACCAGCCATATTGGTGGCAATGGTGATACTTGCGGCGATACCGGCGGCACTGACAATATCAGCTTCATCGGCGTCCTGCTTGGCATTCAGCACCTGGTGCTCCAGACCGGCCTGACGAACCAACGCTGACAAGTGTTCAGATGCAGCAACCGATCGGGTTCCGACCAACAGCGGACGTCCCAGATGATGCAGTCTACAGATTTCGGCGACGACAGCTTGCCATTTCTGCTGCTGAGTCGCCAACACCCGATCCGGCAGAATCTTGCGGATGATCGGGCGATGAGTTGGAACCTTCAACGTCGGCAGGTGATAAACCGCCCAGAGTTCAGCAGCAACCTCTTTGGCTGTCCCAGTCATCCCAGATAGCTGGCGGTAGCGACGGAAGAAACGCTGATAGCTGATCTTCGCCAAGGTTTCCCGGCGCTGGGTTAGTTCGCAGCCTTCTTTCAGTTCGATCAGCTGGTGCAGTCCCTGTTCCCAGGATCGATCTTCCATCACCCGACCGGTAAACTCGTCAATAATCTGCACCTTACCATCACGCAACAGGTACTGTTCATCACGATGGAAAAACTGTATCGCCGTCAAGGCCTGATGTACCGTCGATTCACGCCGCACCAGACCACTCCAGAGTGGCCCAAGTTGACTTACCGCAGCAGCGATATTTTGCTTGCCGACATCCGTTAAGCGCAATTGACGCCGCGCCGAATCAAGCACATAGTCCTCCCCTTCGCTCAGGTCAGCAGCCAGGTCAAGGGCCTGTTGCAGAAACTGTCGTTCTTCATCCCCGCCGTCCGCACCGGAGATAATCAAAGGCGTCCGAGCTTCATCAATCAGTATGCTGTCAGCTTCATCAACAATAGCAAAATGCAGACCCCGCAGCAGGACACGTTTACTCCGTTGGCTCTCTCCATGCAGGTATTCTGCCTGTAAAAGCAGCGGATCGAGTCGATTCCCCAAGGTCAGTCGATCCCGCAGGTAATCGAAAACCAGCTCCTTATTGGTCGCATAAGTCACATCACACTGATAGGCTCGACGCCTTTCACCCGGCGTCTGCCCGTGCACCACACAACCGACCTGTAGCCCGAGAGCCTGGTAAAGCGGCAGCATGGTCTCGGTATCTCTGGCGGTCAGATAGTCGTTGACGCTGATCACGTGCACAGGTATCCCGGCCAGTGCAACAGTGGCAGCCGGCAAGGTCGCGGTGAGCGTCTTTCCTTCGCCGGTATCCATCTCTGCCACCATCCCCTGCAGCAATACCAGCCCGCCGGTGAGTTGGCTCGCGTAGGGGCGCATGCCCAGTGTTCGGACACTCAGTTCTCGAACCAAGGCAAAACTACACACCAGCAGCTCATCAATCATTCCGTCGATGTGCAGTTGTTGTCTTAATTGCTGGATCTCCTGTTGTAACTGCTGATTATCCAAAGCTTGTAACCGCGGTTCGGCAGCTTCAATCCGGGCAACCAAACGCCGCAATCGTCCGCGACCAGAAAATATTTTTCGCACCTGTCCGAAAAGCCGGTGTGCAAAAACTTCCAGTTTATTTTCAACTCGATCCGGCTGTTCGGCGCGCACATCATGGGTTGCCGGCGGGATGTATAAGTTGGATACGACAGTCATCAGCAGCAGCCCTAAATCGCGAAACGGCTCAGCAACATACGCCGCAGCCCCCGGTACCAGCGGAATGCCAACGGTTCCGGAGAATGCTCAAAACGGACGTACACGCGCTCCTGAACCTTATCTGCCAAAGATTCCGTAAGTTCGATGTCAAACTGAAACAGCCGCTCCAGCGCTTTCGGCCGCTCCGGCTCGCGAGGATCAAGGACATAAAGACCTCCTCCCTCCAGACTGAGTGCCAGACTCGGCAATTCATAACTGGCGGCTGGAACTTCACGGATCACAGCAGCCGGGATCACAGAATCAATCTGCTCCGCTAAGCGAACTTCAACGTTGCGGGTATCAGCACGAACCCGTTCGATATTCGCCTGGGGCACCAACACTCGGATACTCATTTTATTAGGGTCGAGAATATATCCGAGCGACGTCCCGCGCCGGACAAACTGGCCGAACAGGTCCTCAGCCTGCGGAAGCACAAAAACACCAGCCGCGTTGCTGCGTAATAACAGCGACTGCTGCTGTTCATGAGCGCGGGCCAGTTCAGCTTCAATACGGCCCAATTCTTCTTTCAACAGTGCTGATTCCGTCCGTTCGGCAAGCAAACTCAGGCGATAGCGTGCTTGATATTCCTCCAGACGTGCTGCCAAGAGCCGAACCTGAGCCGCTAACTCAGGATTTTCAGATCGAAGCAACAGGGTGCCGGGTTGGACCTGATCACCACTGGTGCTGAGGATTTCCGCAACAAAACCATCCGTCTCCGCATAAACCTGCGATTCATCCGGAGCCCACGTCACGCCCTCACAATTTGTGTAGAGTGGTACAGGAAGAAAGCACAAGCCTGCCAACAGCAACCCCAGTGGGACCAAGATGGTTAAAAAAATCCGGGCTCTTTTTCTTTGCATCTTCGAATCCTTGAGCAGAAAACCAGCTGCCTGCAGCAACGGCTTAACCAGCATGCCGAAACCAGCCCAGACCGCAAACACCACGCCGATGAAAAAAAACTTTCCGGCAACAAAGAGGATGATCCGGATTGAAATAAATATGCGATAAACGAAGGATGCTAGGGCATAGCTAAACATCCAGCCAGCTTCTCCCGGTGCCGTTGCCGGTGATTCTGAGGTGTTGACACCGAGCAAGTAACGTTGGCAGAGATAGCTGATGTAACGGTTACTGCGCTGGCCTAGATTTG
>WTCI01000013.1 GCA_013138655.1 Desulfuromonadaceae bacterium
TGTTAGCAACAAATAGAACTGTCCGGTTTTGTAGCAAATGAACTGTCCGGGTTCCCCACCCCGCTGGCGGGAAACCTTTAAGGGCAGTTTTTACTGGTTTTGTGCCTGTCTTTGAGTTTGCAGTTCCCCTTGTTGGTCATAGGTTGCCAGCTTGCACGGGCCATGAAAGATCGCCAGGGTTCCATCAAGGTAGCGGTGAACGCGAACCCTGACTTTGATGTAGTTGCAACGGTAGTCATTGGCCGGGATTTGCAGGGGCAAGCCTTCAAAACTGACGCAGTTGTCCCGACCAACGGTCCGTGAATGCTGCTCGCAGAGGATATCATCCAGATTGTTGCCAATCCAAGGGATGAATGCGGTTCCCGGCGTTGTTGCTGGTTGTGTGAATTCAGCGTTAAACGCGGGCAAGTAGACCTCTTGAAGATAGCGGTTAGCGGACTCCATGGTTGTGATGTCATGCAGGGCCAGTTCTTTGACCAAACGACTTTGATGTGTGTGGAAGGCCCGTTCGCTGCGGCCCCTGGCTTGCGGTGAATAGGCGGCGATCATTTCAATGCCGAGGTGGTGCAGCGCTCTGCCGAACTGGGTCAGATTCTTCTTGTCGACCTTGCCTCCGGCCTGTGGCGTATGCCAGTAGTGACTGCCCCGATCGCTGTAGAAGGAGCAGAACAGACCGTGCTCCAGAATGACCTGCCGGACACCAGCCAAGCTGCTGTACGTGCCCTCCTCATCAACAAAGAATATGCTGTAGTGCTCGCTGGTGGCATCATCCATTGTCACGATCAGGTCCCATTTCTTTCCGGGAACCCATTCATGGGTACTGCCATCCTGATGTAGCAGCATCCCTGGCATGGGAGCACGATCACGGCGTTTGCGATGGGCACCACGCTTTGAGGCTTTTTTGATGCAGTCCTGTTCCTGGAGCTTGTTCTTGACCCAAGTGTAGCTGCGCGAGCCACCGTCACGACGGTACCAGGTGTGAAAGTGTTTGGCCGTCCAGCCCTCATAACGGCTCTTGTAGCGCTCGGCCAGAGCCATCACTTCATCAACAGGGGCCTTGCGTGCAGAGACTTGTGCCAAGCGCTTGTCGGTAAGTCCGTCGATCCCATTCTCCTTGTAGCGATCGACATAGCGTCGAAAGGAACGGGAACAGACGCCGAGCATACGGGCAGCTTCTTCTTGAGTGATACGTCCTTCGGTCCAGATACTGAAAGTTTCTTCAAAGCGCATTTTCCGGATCTCCTGTAGCAATTCCGTCGGTCTCATGATCACCTCCTGAAGAGGAAATCATGGACCGGACAGATGTTGTGCTACAATCCCGGACAGTTTACGTGTTACCGACAAAAAACTGAATAGCAGTCGACAACACACAATAATTCACCTATAATGCACGCGTTTATTTGCGGGCGATCTGGCCCGTATGCCCTTCCCTATGCCCAAGGAGTGAGAAGATGCCCGATTTCAAGTATCAGGATCCCATGCCGCTGAGCGCGGACACTACCAAGTACTACAAAATCGAAGGCTCTGAAAAGTACGTCAGTGTTGCCAATTTCGATGGCAAGGAGGTACTCAAGGTTGAGCCGGAGGCGCTGACCGTTCTAGCCAACACGGCCATGCGTGATGTCGCATTCTTGCTGCGCCCCGAGCACAATGAGCAGGTCGCCAAGATCCTCAGTGACCCGGAATCCTCGCCAAATGACCGGGGTGTGGCCATGGCATTTCTGCGCAATGCAGAAATTTCCGCCGAATTTGAACTGCCGCTCTGCCAGGACACCGGAACAGCAACCATTGTTGCCAAAAAAGGTCAGCAAGTCTGGACCGGTTGCAACGATGCTGAGCGGATTTCTGAGGGTGTTTACAAAACCTACACCGAAGAAAACCTGCGTTATAGCCAGACCGTTGCTCTGGACATGTATGAGGAAAAGAACACCGGCACCAACCTGCCGGCGCAGATTGACATTTACTCCACGAACGATGATGCCTACAAGTTCCTCTTTATCGCCAAGGGTGGCGGTTCTGCCAACAAAACCATGCTTTATCAGGAAACCAAGGCCTTGCTCACCCCTGATGCACTTTATAACTTCCTCGTCGCCAAAATGAAAACTCTCGGGACAGCCGCCTGCCCTCCGTACCACATGGCCTTTGTCGTCGGTGGCACCTCTGCTGATGCCGTGATGAAAACGGTCAAGCTCGGCACGGCCAAGTATCTCGATAATCTGCCGACCGAAGGAAATGAGCACGGCCAAGCGTTCCGGGATATCGAGCTTGAAGAAAAGCTGCTCAAAGCGGCTCAGGATCTTGGCATCGGCGCCCAGTTCGGCGGCAAGCACTTTGCTCACGATGTTCGCGTCATCCGCCTGCCTCGCCATGGTGCTTCTTGCCCCGTCGGCATGGCCGTCTCCTGCTCAGCCGACCGCAACATCAAGGCCAAGATCACCAAAGACGGCCTGTTCGTCGAGGAAATGGATCGTAGCCCGGGCCGTTTAATTCCGGAAAAATACCGCACCGGCAGGCAGAGCCGTGGCACCAGCATTGATCTCGATCGCCCGATGAGTGAAGTCCTCGCCGACCTGAGCAAGCTCGAAGTCGGTGCATCGCTGCTGCTCAAAGGAACAATTGTCGTCGGACGCGACATCGCTCACGCCAAGTTCAAGGAGATCCTCGACAGCGGCAAACCGCTGCCGGACTACCTCAAGAACCACCCGATCTACTATGCCGGCCCGGCCAAGACTCCGCCCGGCAAGGCATCCGGATCCTTCGGCCCGACCACGGCCGGCCGCATGGACTCCTACGTCGGCCTGCTACAGGAGAATGGCGGTTCGATGATCATGATCGCCAAGGGGAACCGTTCGCAGCAGGTCACCGATGCCTGTAAGAAGAACGGCGGCTTCTACCTCGGCTCAATCGGCGGCCCGGCTGCCGTACTGGCTGAAGAGAACATCAAAAAGGTCGAATGTATCGACTTCCCGGAACTGGGAATGGAAGCTGTCTGGAAAATTGAGGTTGAGGATTTCCCGGCATTTATCCTGGTTGATGATAAAGGGAACGACTTCTTCAAACAGTTTGGTCTCTAAGTCTTTTTTTGCAAACAATCAAAAAAGCCCCATCCATTCGGATGGGGCTTTTTTATTCAGAGTATCCAAAGAGCCAAAGAATCCAGCAGTTGTTTTTACCGGGGTTCAGCAAAAACTGGCTGACACAATATGACGAAAACTACCATTTTCATCTGGAGTGGACACAGCTATAATCAACCGGTTCACCATGAATTCCAGACAAACAAAGGATCCAGATGTTCGCCACACTCTTGAAACTCTATGAACGCAGCGTCTTAAGACACC
>WTCI01000327.1 GCA_013138655.1 Desulfuromonadaceae bacterium
GGCGTCTGACCGGGCGGTAAATAATTGCGTCACAACCGGCCTGGCGGCAAAGAGCCTCAGCGTCAAGGTCGCCCGAATCAAGCACCATAACCACCGGAACCTCTTGTAACTCGCTATCTTGCTTGATCCAGCGGCAGATATCATCCCCCCGGGTTCCTGAGATATCCATCTCCAGAAAAACCAGGCCGGGCTTACGGCTGACGACCAGTTGCATAATCTCTTGCGGATCAATGGTCATCAACAGGTCGAACCCCTCCCGATGGAAAAAAGTTTTTTCCAATTCGAGAAACAATTCAACATCATCAACAAGTAAAATGCTGCGATTTTTTTGCGTATGCGTATCCATTTTTCCCTCGTGTTGATCAGCCTTAAACCTGCAACGGCAAAATTGAAGAGTAGCAGTTTTTTCACAAAAAATCAACGGTTCCAGGAGACTGTGCGGCCAATCCTGTCTTCTAATTCCGGCCCTTTTCGGTGCTGCCGGCGTTGCGCCGACTTGACTTAACGCACAGTCTACTAGGAGGGTGTCGGACTATTCATGAGCCAGCTGCAAATCCGGCTGTTTAGCCCAGATTTAAGCTCCTTTTCAGCCCATAGCTACGGCTATGCGCTCTCAAACGAGCCCAAATCCGGCCTCAAACTTCCAAATTTTCGCTTCGGCCCGGATAGTCCGACACCCTCCTAGATCCGGGCACAATCACCTTGATCCCCTTTCAGCTTAGCCAAAGCATGCGGCAGTGCCGGCAGCAGCACGGCAAAGTTTTCTTGCGCTCCCTTGGGGCTGCCGGGCAGATTGACAATCAGGGTTTGCTTACGAACGCCAACCATTGCCCGAGAAATCATCGCATGCGGCGTCTTATCAAGACTTGCATTACGCATCGCCTCAGCCATACCTGGAACCTGATAATCAATAACCCTTTCGGTCGCTTGAGGAGTGCGGTCTCGTGGACTCAAACCGGTTCCGCCCGTCGTCAGGATCAGATCGAGATGCAGGTCATCCACCCAACGGGTCAGCAGCAACACAATTGTCTCCAGTTCGTCAGGAATCACCTGATAACGGCTGAGGTCACCAAAAGGGACAATCATTTCGCCGAGCAAGCGACCACTTTCATCTTCCCGCTCACCTCGTGATCCCTTATCGGACAGGGTCAGCACCCCAACTCGAAAACGCTGTGCACTCATGGGTTTCTCCCTTTTTCCAAACCTCTCCGAACCAGTTCGATACAGTCACCATTGGCAACCACCCCCTCCTGAAAAACCCGAGCGAAAATCCCCTCTTTCGGCATCACGCAATCTCCAGCCTGGTAAAAGATGGAACAACGGGTATGACATTCTTTGCCGATTTGTGTCACTTCCAATTCGGCACCGCTCGGCAACCGCAACAGCGAACCAATCGGCAGAGCGCAGAGATCGATTCCTCGCGTTGTCAAATTTTCCGCAAAGGCCCCCGGCCCGACATCAAGCCCGGCGGCTCTCATCTTATCGATACTTTCTTCTGCCAGTAAGCTGACCTGACGATGCCAATCTCCGCCATGAGCGTCCCCTTCCAGGCCAAACTTCTTGATCAGCCGGCAGTGCTTAACATCAGATTTACGTTCCCCCTTGTCGGCACTGGTACAGACAGCGACAATCTCCCCTGAATTCATAAGCTACCTTTTCTTGCTCATCAGCATTCGCCTGGCGTTATTGACAATGGCTTGTGAAACATTGCGACTTTTCGCCAATTCCCTAACATCCTTCTCGGTTAAAAATGTCATGAAGCGCATGGACTTTTGCAATGGGGTACGCGGATGAACGACCAGCGCTTTTTTTATTTCGTACTTTTTGACCCACTCGCGGTTGAGCAAAACAATGCGGATCAGTTCATCGCTGGAGCTTCTGCTCTTCGCGACGGACAGCACTTCACCTTCTGAGATACGCGGGTTTTTCAGCACTGCGGTACTGACCATTTTGTTTGCCTCACGAATCAGCAAGGTGCGCCATTCCTTGTCTCCGGTCAGAGCCATCTTGATTTTTTCAGCAACCGGCATTTCCAATATCTGTTGATATTTGGAAAGTGTTTCCTCTTCAAAATCCCCCAATTCTTCTTCATTGAACGCTTCGGTTTCGGCAACGGCTTCGACCTCTTCAACGGGCTTTGGCTCATCCTCAGGCCCGGATTCCGGTTGCGGTTCTACCCAGCCGAGTCGGAGCTTCATCACCTTGTCGGCATTGGGATTATTGATAATGGCGGCTCGCAACGCCTGGACCTTATTCAAGACCTGGTCGTTGTGCGAAAGAATATCCAGAACCTCGCCGGAACCCTTTTCCGCCACAAACATCAGTGTCCTCAAACCGATCATCCGGTGCCTGAGCGCCACTTCCATGACCACGAGATCCCGATACCGCAAGCGCACAATCAGATCGATAATTGAGGAGTGTAATTCAGAAGAGTTCAGTGCCGCCAAGAGAATGTTCGTCGGCAGCATCTTCAAAGTACCGAGAGCTTCTTTTTTCAGCTCGGCATTTTCCCCATGATAGAAAATAAACAGAACCATCACCAGATTTGGGCCAGACATCGGTAGCGCACCTCGCGCTGCCGCCAAACGAACGCTATGCCCTCCCCACTTGCTCATAATCTTGGCCACTTCGGCCGGAACCTTAATCTGGACCTTTGCCGATCCATTCTGCTGTTCTGTCAAAGCAACCTCTCATTACCTGATGCACTCGCAAAAAGTCCGCCATCCTTACCTGCGAACAACCTGAGTTGTCAGGCCGGCATTGCCGATACGTTCGGCAACCTGCAAAGCAGTCTGATAATCGGCCTGGAGGGCCATCAACATATGACCCTGCATTTCAACTTCACCCTTAACCGGGTGGACATGAATCCCTTTGCCGGCTAATTCATCGGCATGGCCGGCAGCGCGTTTTTGATCATGGAAGGAGCCGACATAAAGGGCTAACTTATCGCCGCTGGGCAAAAGAAAAGCATCTCCCGTCACCTTTTTCACCTGCCGCAAACGATTATGAGCAACCGTCGCCGAATAAGTACCTTCCAGCAATCGGATCATCGACACCATGCCACTGCCCCTGGTCTGTTGTGCTTCGAAACCGAGCTCTCGAAGTTTTTCCTGAGCCTTACCCAAGGCGTCTTTCCGCAGATAGGGACCAACCATCACCCGGTAAAGAATGCCGGGTTCACTTGCTGATTTCTCAACAGCAAGTGGCATTTTCTTGACTTCAGTACCTTTGGCTGCAGCTTTTTCTGACGGGCTATCCAGCGGGTTGGCGATCTGCCGTTTTTCAGCAACCGCAATCTGTTGCTGATCGATAAGTTCCTCTTTGACCTGTTTATCGAGCGCAGGGCGTGCCGGGATTGGCCGCCGCTGGAGAGAACTTTCAGCCTGCTGCACTTCCCCAGTTGTGTTGAAGAGAAAATAGCCGGCAGTAACGAGGGCAACCAGCAGCAAAATCACGCCTAAAGGAAGCTTCGATGAGCCGGATTTTGACGGTGATTCAACCACACGAACCTCCCCCTCGGCAATTCCGCCGCCGCCGACATCAACCGCGCCCGCCGAACTTTCTTGTGAGGATATCTCCACAGACGGGTCAGCTTTCAGGCGTTCGGAAGGTAAAGCCTCTTCCGTCTCCTCTATTGCCGGATCATTATCAAACGGGTCATCCTGTCGAGTCATCCGATCGATCTCCTATGTTCCCCTCGTCTCATGGCAAAGCCGGGAGCACCCCGGAAAAGGTACTCTCGGACTATTTTCAGGCCTCGCTGGACTCAGCTAAAATTTTGGCCGTTTGATGTGAAGGGACCTCTTCGTACTTGCTGAACTCCATCGAGAACATACCCCGGTCAGAGGTCATCGAGCGTAATTCAGGCGCATAGCGCAAGACTTCAGCCATCGGCACCTCGGCCCGAATCACCTGACTGTTGGCCTGGGGCTCAACCCCGACAACTTTCCCACGCCGCGAGTTGAGATCACCGATAACATCCCCCATGCAGTCATCGGGAACGGTGATTTCCATCGCCATGATCGGCTCAAGCAAGATCGGCTTGCACTGTTCCATCGCCTTTTTAAAGGCCATTGAACCAGCCACCTTAAATGCCATTTCCGAAGAATCGACCGAATGATGCGAACCATCGTAGAGGGAGACCTGCAGATCAACCATCTGGTTCTTGGTCAACGGACCGGTCTTCATGGCTTCGACAATCCCCTTGTCGACCGCCGGAATGTAATTCCGTGGAACCACGCCACCAACGACATTATCGATAAACTCGTAACCGCTACCACGCGGCAACGGTTTGACCTCAATCCAGACATCACCGAACTGGCCGCGGCCACCGGACTGCTTCTTGTACTTGCCCTGAACCTTGGTCGCTGCACGGATGGTTTCACGGTAGGGGACCTTGGGTTCCTTAAGAAGGACATCCGCCCCGTATTTGCGCCGGAGACGTTCGACGGCAACCTCCAAATGAATCTGACCCATCCCGGAGAGAACCATTTCCTTGGTCTCTTC
Source organism: Desulfuromonadaceae bacterium (assembly GCA_013138655.1). Classification (GTDB taxonomy): domain Bacteria; phylum Desulfobacterota; class Desulfuromonadia; order Desulfuromonadales; family Geopsychrobacteraceae; genus Malonomonas. Next base: position 4,507 of record WTCI01000327.1, read on the forward strand.
GTCACGGGTGATGGTCAGGGTCGGATCCTCTTCCATCAATCGCTGCAAGCCGCTGTAGACCTTGTCTTCGTCCCCTTTGCTCTTGCCTTCCAGGGCGAAGGAGATAATCGGTTTGAGCGGCACCAGTGGCTCGAACATAACCTGAGCCTTCAGGTCACAGAGAGTATCCCCGGTCGCCGTCACTTTCAGTTTCGGCACGGCGATAATATCCCCGGCAGCGGCCAGTTCCATCGGGACTTGTTTTTTTCCTTCCATCTCCAGGATGTTACCGATCCGCTCTTTCTCCTCTTTATTCGGGTTGTAGACCACCGTATCCGACTTCAGGGTTCCTGAATAGAGACGCATCAGGGTCAGCTTGCCGGCGTAAGGATCGTTGATGGTTTTGAAAACCATCGCCGAAAAGGGCTCATCTTCTCTCGGCTGACGTTCCACCGGCTCCTCGGTTCCCGGCTTGACTCCGACCTGAATACCTTTATCGATCGGTGACGGCAGACAGACAACGATGTAATCGAGCAGTTGGCGGATACCGATGTTGGCTGTTGCACTGCCACAGAACACCGGGGTAAAAACACCCGTCAGAGCACCTTCACGCAGACCACGAAGAACATCCTCCTCGCTCAGGATTTCCCCTTCGAGATATTTCTCCATCAGTTCATCATCAGACTCGGCCACCGCTTCCAGCAGTTGCTCACGCAACCGCTCTGCCTCGTCCAGCAACTCAGCCGGGATATCAACCTCGTCATAAGTCCCATTTTCGTCAAACTTAAACAGGCGAGCCCGCATCTTCACCAGGTCAACGATCCCTTTGAATTCCTCTTCAGCACCGATCGGCATAGTGACAATCACTCCGCGTGCACCGAGGGATTTCTCCATATCGTCAACCGCCTTCAGGAAATCAGCACGTTCCTTGTCCATTTTGTTGACGAAAGCGATGCGCGGGATTTCAAAATCGTCACACCAGTTCCAGATCAACTTGGTCTGGGCCTTGGTTCCGGAAATTGCCGAGACGATAACCACCGCACCACCCAGCACCCGCAGGCAGCGACGTGTGTCATGCAGAAAATTACTGACCCCGGGAGTATCAACAATGTGCAGACTGTAATCGTTCCAGGTACAGTGATTAAGACTGGCGCCCAAAGTCGCCCGGCGTTTAATCTCTTCTTCCTCGAAATCCATCGATGAAGAACCATCATCCACTCTGCCTAACTTGGGAGTCATGCCGGTATTGAACAGGATCGCCTCAACCAGTGATGTTTTACCGGCGCTGTTGTGCGCCACAATCCCCAGGTTTCTCAGTTTTTCTGTGTCGTACTTACCCATGAATCGCTCCTTTTTCAGACGTGAATGGAACCTTCAACGGAGTTCCGCATAAAATAGACAGCACTCCAAGCCAACAACTCAACTATAATAGTGATGATAGAACCGGTTCAACTGCGGTTCCGTTCGTACAAAATGCGCAGACCTTCAAGGGTCAAATAGGGTTCAACCTGATCGATAATTTCGCTGGCAGCAGCAATCGGTGCCGCCAAACCACCCGTCGCGATGACCCGCGTTTCCTGACCGATCTCCGTCTTCATCCGCTCAACAATGCCCTCAACCAGACCGACATAACCAAAGAAAATTCCCGATTGCATACTGTGCACCGTATTTTTGGCAATAATCTGCGGCGGCCGGGCAAATTCGACCCGGGGCAATTTACTGGCCCGCTCAAACAAGGCATCAGCAGAGATACCGACACCGGGTGCAATAGCGCCACCCTGGTAGCTGCCGTCCGCTGAGATCACGTCAAAGGTGGTTGCCGTACCAAAATCGACAACAATCAGGCTGCAGCGGCACTGTTCATATGCAGCAACTGCGTTAACAATGCGATCTGCGCCGACCTCGCGGGGATTATCATACTGAATCGGCATCCCGGTTTTGATCCCTGGTCCGACCACGTAAGGAGTTAATCCGAAATACTGCCGGCAGAGAGTTTCCAGGCTGTTGAGCATCTGCGGCACGACAC
>WTCI01000057.1 GCA_013138655.1 Desulfuromonadaceae bacterium
CGTACGCTCCAACTGCACCAGGGCCAGGACAATCAACACCAGAAAAAAGACGTAAAACATAAACCCGAACTGGCCAAGAAACAGCAGATATTCTTCGCCGAAATCAGGAGAGAAATACAGGCTGTCGAGCGGCAACCAGACTGACGAGAGAAAAAACAGCAGACCCGCCGGCAAAGTCAACCGGGAGATCAAAGAGATCTCACTGAAACGTGTCGCACGGCAATAGAACGCACCGAACAACAGCCAGCAGAATGGCAGCATGGCTTCAATACGGAAAGCATATTGCTTCAACGCCCAGAGGGACTGGGGATTTTGCAATGCCAGACCATCGAGCAGATCAACTGTGGCGGTCAACAGCAGAACGAGCGCTAAAAGAACTGTTTCCAGAGATTTTTTTTGTTTCAGCAAGACGACAAACAGCAGCACGACCAGCAGGAGCGTCAATATTGTCAGAGAGACCTGCAACATCGCGTCAACTCGAATCAGTGCGGAAGGGTTTCAGATATTGCGGGGAAAAAAGCTTGAATAAATTGTGCCCCTTTCTGCCTCGCCAGATCTTCATTTTCTGTTGCCGGAATGGACAGACGAATAAAAGAAGAATCCCGGCGATTGTTAAGAATTGCGTTTTTTGCCGTCGCCAGTTTTAAAGCATATTCGTTGGTCAAAATCTGCTCACGAACCTGAAACCAGTAGAGAAACAACTGCTTTTCGGTCTCCTTCTGGTAGCTGGCACTCACATAAGGAATCTGTTTTCCATTGACTTCGACAGAACGCACTTCATCTTGTAAACGGTTCCAGCCGCTGCCCGGCAAGCATTGTTTTGGCGAATGAATCGGCCCACTCAAAAGTCCGCCATCGTGATAACCAATATAAAGTGTGAGCTGATGGCCGTCTTGGCCGGCATAAGTTCGTGACAGGTAATCAGTCGGCTTGAGGACATCCAAAACCTGTTCGTCAAAACGCGCCTGACCAACCATCCGCCACTCCCCTATTTTCTGTGGAAAAAGATCGAACGGCTTGTTCACAGGGATTGCGGCCTCAGAGCGGGTCAGGACATAAACAGCAGCCAGCGCGAGCAAAACATAGAGGATATAAAATCGATAAGGTTTGATTTGGCCCATAATGGAAAATTCCTAATCTTTGGTTCCTGCCGGTAGTGTTTCTTCATGTTTTTCTGCCCATGCCATGATTTGCCGGGCAAAATCTTTAAAATCTTCATTGTGTTCGGTAATAATTCGATAAACAATCAACCAGTCAATTTTCTGATACTCATGAACAGAGATATTTCTAAAACCTACAGCATTCTTCATTTGTCCTGCGGTTTTTTTCGAGATCACTTTGAGATCAAACAGTCGATCAAAGCTCTCAGCCATGGTCGCCGGGGCAGGAACATTCTTTACCGCAATGATATGAGCCGCTATATCGACGCAGATTTGCACGGCACGTTCAAGATTGATGGCAATAATATCCTGAAGATCAAGATCCTGCTGCAGGATATCGGCATGCCCCGGCGTTTTGGTACTGATACGCGACAGACAACGCTGGAGAGAATCCAGTTTACTCAATAGAATCAGTGAAGCCATTGCGCAGCTCTTTGTTCCAGGATTCTTCTGACATAAGGCATCATGTCCGCTTGATTGTACCAAAGACGCTTAAGGAGTTCGGCATAAACAGAGGGATCACTATTTTTGACGATCTTGGCCTGACAAAGGGCCTGTTCCAGAATTAAACCGGAAACAGTCTGCAAATCAATCAGATCCACCTCACGACCTAAGGCCTTCGAAAGTGCAGAAAGCAATTCAACCCTTTCTTCAAGAGAAAGTTTCTTACCCCCGGCAACAGCGACATCCACGTCACTCCGAGGCGTCAAGCGTTCCTTGTTGGCCGACCCAAAAACAGTCGCGAAAAGTATGCTGGGAAATCCCTCCAGAACATCAGAAATGACCCTAATCAGTTGTTTTGTTGTTTTTGGCTTTGATCCGTGTGACTTGATCATGGCCAGACCTTCCTGATCACCCCACTGCTGGCAAACAGCAACACCATCGCCAGCAGAAACACACCCATCCCGGCAAATTCATGAAAAAATCCCTCAGCAGCAGCGGAACCATAATACTGAGCAAGAAAACCGGTGCCGATGACACGGATCATGTTGGTCAATATGGCAATTGGAACGGTCAGAAGAACCAGTAAAATCCGCCGGGAATTTGTTCTCTGCGAAAAAACCGCCAGTGCCACACCCAAGGCCAACAAAGACATCAACGACCGCAAGCCGCTACAGGCATCGGCAACCTCCAATACCGTTTCCGGGAACATAATAATATTTCCCTCGCGCAGCACAACCACACCCATCAATTTCAACGTGATGACAGAAAACTTGGCGACAAACAGTTTCAGCGGGAAAGCAATGGCGTCGTAAATGATATAGGGAAGTGGAATCATAAAAAACAGGAAACCCAAAGGCAGCGCCAGCCCTTTCAGCCACTCCCAGCCGTAGAGAAATAACACAATGCCACAAAGCAGGAAGACCAGCGAAGAGCGCCTGGTATAGAATTCCTGAGCAGCAATCCCGGCAATCAAAAGCGATAGAGCAAAAAGAATCAGGATAATTCCTGAATTGGCCGGACGTATCGTCAATTGCGTTAACTCTTCACGCTTCTGCCAGGCAAAATAACCGGAAATCAGCGGAACCAAAAATCCATGAGAGTAATTTTCATCATGTGACCAGTCGAGAAAAAGCCCTTGCAGAATTTCAGCATAAATGCCGACAATTGCCAGGAGCAAAACAGTCAGCAGGATAAGATGTTGTTTAGAAGGTTTCGGCATATTCAATAACACTCAGGGGAGCAATCCCCCTGTCCCTCAGAATTGATGCGATAAAAATACACTGACTTCCACATAGGGTCAAACAGCTTACCAATTTATTGACCAACAGTTAACAGAACGTCAACAATCCGTTCTGCCGCCCTGCCGTCCCATTTTTCTGGAATTTTACCCCGTTGTACTTCCCCTCGCAGGACCTTATTCGCCTCCCGCAAAATTGCCTCCTGACTGTTCCCCACCATAACATTCGATCCAACCTCACAGGTAATGGGTCGCTCGG
>WTCI01000345.1 GCA_013138655.1 Desulfuromonadaceae bacterium
TGCAGGGTTTTGACCCGCCCATCCATCATCTCCGGGAACCCGGTATAGTCGGAAACATCCATCACCGGGATGCCGGCATCGCGAATCATCTTGGCGGTACCGCCGGTGGAGAGAAGTTCAACGCCGAAACTGTTCAGCTCACGGACCAGGTCCAGAACCCCCGCCTTATCCGATACCGAAATTAATGCACGCTTGATAGCCGCCATGAAATCTCCTTTTCTTTCCCTGAAAATGAATGTTCGAGATACTAAATATGTCAACGAAAACCGGGCCGAAAAAACGCAGAAAGGACAGTCAATGGACTGTCCGCTCATACTAATAAGGTTTAAGTGTAGCGACTGCTACGAAAAGTCAAGGCTGGCAAGAAAAGCCTTTTCAAAAACCGGCGTTCCTGACAGCGGATAAGCCTTCAGGCTGGAAGCCAGTTTTCTCGCCTGCTCGAGGCCTTTCTCCTGCTGCAAATGCAACAAACCCGCCAGCACCGCACCCGGTAGAAAGCGGCACTTTTCTAGCACGATTTCCGGCAACATGGCAACCCCTTTCAAAGCCGCAACCGGCAGCGCCCCCCCCAGCGCCCCGGCAATCCGGACTGAAGCCAATTGCTCTGCCTGCAGGCCGGTGCGCTGCAGCAAACAATTCACCCCCGCCAGGACGGCCCCCTTGGCCAGTTGAAAAGCCCGCACGTCTGCCTGGCTGACACGCAGAACAGTTCGCGCATCCCGGTAGATCTGCAGAGCCCAAGCCTCCCGATCAGCGACCAGAAAGCGAGCCAGATTCGAATCAATTTCATCGGCCGCACGAATCCGCCCATCTGCAGCCAGCAAACCCGCCTGCCGCGCCGTGCTGAGCAAGGCGAACAGACCACTACCGCAAATCCCTTTCGGGGGTCCTCCCCCGGCCACCGTCAAGGCAAAGCGATCTTTAACTAACGATACCTCAGTTACGGCTCCGTGGTCATAGCGCATGCCGCAGGCAAGGCTTCCCGCTTCAAACGCCGGCCCCGCCGCCACCGAGGTCACCAGCCAGTCCTGCCCGGTCCAGAGGGCCAGTTCAGCATTGGTTCCCAGATCGACATACAGGGTCGGCCGTTCGTCCGGCGGGCTGCCGAGCAGAACGGCCAGCAGGTCACCGCCGACATACCCGCTGATCAACGGCAGCAAATAAAGTGGCACGGGCAAGTTCAAGCCCAACGGGGCACTGGCAAGAAAATCACCAGCGGCAAATTCAGGTCGATGAGGGGGAAAAAGAATCGAATCGATCGGTTGATCGGCCAGCAAATGACTGATCGCGGGGTTGGCCGCCGCGCTGGCCGAGCGGATCTGCGTCAAGGAACAGTCCGCCTCTGTCAACAGCTGAGCAACCAGGGCATTGATACCGGCAACCAGTTGCCGTTGCAGATCCTTTCCTTTGCCCTTGCGAGCCACCTCCATCCGCTGGATGACATCGGCACCAAAAACTTGCTGGGGATTGTCACAACTTGCTGCGGCAACGGTCTCGCCGACTGCAGACCAAAGACACCCCGCTAAGCTGGTGGTCCCCAAATCGAGACCGAGGTGCAAGTCGCTCATGCGGAGTCCTGTCGATAGCGACGCGGGACCCTTTTATCAATCCGGCAGAAAACTTCGTATGAAATTGTCTCCAGCTGTGCCGCCAGATCGTCGCCGAGAATCGTCTGCCCGTCGGCACTGCCGAGCAGGGTCAGGCAATCCCCCACCCTGGCCTGCGGCAGGTCGGTCACATCAAACATGATCCAGTCCATACAGACCCGCCCGATCAACGGAATTTTTTTACCATGAAGAATCCCCTGGCCGCAGTTGGAAAAAAGCCGATTGTAGCCGTCGGCATAGCCGATCGGCAACACTGCCACGGTCGTTTCCCGCGCGGCGATGAAATTGTGGCCGTAAGACACTCCGCTGCCGACAGGCAGCTTGCGCAACTGGGCGATACAACTACGTAGATGCATGACCGGTTTGAGTTCCAGCCGGTCGGTAAAGTCGGGGCCGGGCAAACCGCCATAAAGCATGATTCCCGGTCGTACCAGGGTCGCTTCCTGACCGTCCCAACCGGTCAATCCGGCACTGTTGCTGACGTGAATATCAGCGGGAACGATACCGGCTTCCCGCAACATCGCCCGGGTCGCGCGGAACCGCTCCAGCTGTTGTGTGGTCACCCCTTTTTCAAGTTCATCGGCACAGGCGAAGTGGGACATCAAACCAACAATCTGCACCCCTTTGAGCTGTTGCAAGGTCGGCAGAAATTCGCGCAACTGAGCGGGGAGAAAACCGACCCGCCCCATACCGCTATCTACTTTCAGGTGGACTTTAATCTGTGTCTGCTGCCGTCGCGCCTCAGCATCGAGTCGCAGTGCGGTCTCCAGATCAAGCAGTACCGGCATAACACGTTGCTGGAGAAACATGCTTTCCTGCCCCGGGTGGCAACCACCGAACACCAGGATCGGATCATCAATGCCGGCACCCCTTAATTCCAAAGCCTCTTCCAAGGTGGCCACACCGAAATCATTGACCCCGGCTGATTGCAAACGTCGGGTGACCGGAACCGCACCATGGCCATAGGCATCTGCCTTGACCACTGCCAGAACACGCTGATGGGGCAGGCAGAACTTCTCTGCCTGGCGCAGGTTGTGATCGAGAGCTGCCAGATCGATTTCCGCCCAGGTCGGCCGCGGAGGGTAAGCTTTTTCCACAGGAGTCTCCTGTCATAAACATCAGCGGGGGTGAATTCCCCTGCTGAGAGCCTGTTTCTATTAAATAATACTCCTCACCGGTCTATGTAAAGTAACAAACATACGGAAAGTTTAATTGACACCAAAGAGCCGGGACTGATAAATTTTTCAGTTGTGTATCGATAAGTAAGTAAACTGGTAACTATTCAAGTACTACTTTGAGATCTCTGAGCCCAGTAAAATGTGTCACAAGCAGGCGCATGCAACGATTTGCTGAACTCGTTACGTAAACTTATCAATTCCTACAGACAGGAGATTGCCGATGCTGTCCGGGCTTTACCTGATTACCGACGACAACCAGGATGGGAAATTACTACGGAAGGTTGAAGCTGCACTGGCCGGAGGCGCGCAAACCGTCCAGTACCGGGCCAAAGATGTGCATCCTGACGACCGTCTGGAAATGGCCAAAAAACTCCGTGTTCTCTGCACCCGTTATGCCGCAAAACTGATCATCAATGATCTGCCGGAACTCGCCCGTGAAGTCGCTGCCGACGGTGTTCACCTCGGCCAGAACGACATGCCGGCAGTACAAGCTCGGCAACTGCTCGGCCGGGATAAATTGATCGGCATCTCAACCCACAGCGTCGAAGAGGCCCTCAAGGCCGAAGCACAGGGTGCTGACTATATCGCCATCGGCAGCATCTTTACCACAGATACCAAAGCGGCTACCCAACAAGTCGGGCTCGACACGTTACGCAACGTGCGCAAAGCGGTACGGGTCCCGTTAGTAGCTATCGGCGGCATCACCCCTGACGGAGCCTTTGACGCCATTGACGCCGGGGCCGACTCAGTCGCCATTATCTCCGGGGTTATGGCTGACGCCGATCCGGCACGCGCGGCCAAAGAATATTCGTTGCTTTTCAACCACAACAGGCCAAGCCCGAACGGCCGGGTCCTCACCATTGCCGGCTCTGATTCCGGTGGTGGCGCCGGCATCCAGGCGGACATCAAAACCATCACCCTGCTTGGAAGTTATGCCAGCAGTGTCCTCACCGCCCTGACAGCCCAAAACACCTTAGGGGTTGCCGATACGTACCAGGTCCATACCGATTTTGTCATCAAACAGCTGGATACCGTCCTTGATGACATCGGCACCGATACGGTCAAAACCGGCATGCTCAGTTGGGGTGGAATTGTCACCCGGGTGGCCAAAGTCATTGCTGATCGTTCCCTGCTGGCCGTCGTCGATCCGGTGATGGTTGCCAAAGGGGGGGAGTCCCTGCTTGACAAAGAGGCGCAAGACAGTTTGATTTCCCGCCTGCTTCCGGAATCATATCTGTTGACACCGAACCTTCCTGAAGTCGAGGCCTTGACCGGAATCGCTCCCCGCAGCATCGAAGAAATGATTGATGCCGGGCGGAATCTTCAGGAACTGGGAGCTCGCAACGTTCTCGTCAAGGGTGGGCATCTCAACGGCGAAGCAACCGATATCCTGCTGATCGGCAGTGAAGAATACCGACTGAGCTCTCCACGTTTCGATACCCTCAATACCCACGGAACCGGCTGTACCCTTTCGTCAGCAATCGCCACCTTCCTTGCCCAAGGCTACCCGCTGAAGCGCGCGGTGGAACGTGCCAAGCGTTTTGTCTCGCTGGCCATCGAGTATTCCGTACCGCTCGGCCAGGGACACGGGCCGGTCAATCACATCCAGGCGGCAATACAGCTCTTGCATGAAGGGGTCTCGGTGGATTAACCTAGGAGCCTGTCCGAGAATACGGGCCGTAGCGAGAAATCGTCTGTTCGAGGGCAGATTTTCGTAGGTTTGAGAGCGAATAGCACCGCTATTTGTCGAAAACATACGGAAATATGAACCGATCAGACGGTTTCGCAGTAGGTTCTTGTATTGTCGGACAG
>WTCI01000292.1 GCA_013138655.1 Desulfuromonadaceae bacterium
CGAGTTCTTCACCGCGATCCGCTTATCCACCACCAGGCTTCTCTTGCCGTAAACATCGCCAACATTCAGGCGCAGGCCCTCTTCTTTACGCAGCCCGAGCAGCCGATAAGTTTTCAGCAGCACGTAATCCCGCTCCGGATTTGTTCCCTTGAGCTGTTTCAGGTAATCGAACAATTGTTTTTCCTCCGGAACGGTCAGGTAGTTTTCACCGGCTCTGGTGTTGGTGATATCGATATGCATGACTGCCTCCTGTCATTGGCCTCAAAAAGTGGAAGGTTAGCGGGGCGCGGCCGGTGAGGCATCCGACCTTCGGGAGCTACCTATAGCCCCGCAGAGTGGTTGGTCTATTCTTGCGCCCTCAAGGACTTTTCTGCCCACCAGTTGCCACCGTCGCCTGTTCCGATGACGTAGTATTTTTTTTCACCGGCGTCGTCGATCGATGCGCTGTCCACATATCCAATTTTTCCAAGCGGGTTAATGACCTTTGAACCAGGTTTAAATGCGAATTCAACCTGCTGCATATTGCTTCTCCTTTTCTTTTCAATCGGATGATGCTCACACCCGGTGATGTAGCCACGCTGCGTATCGATGATGTTTTTGCCGCATATCTCACAGTAAAAGCTGCTCATGCCTGTTGCTCACGCATTGTCCGGCCAGTTATTGTCCGGCCAGTCCCGGCACCACCGAAAGACCATCCGCAACGAAAAGATGCCGGCGGCAGCCAATGAAAAGCAAAGCAGCAATAAGAGCCCCATCAGCTTATCTCCCACGCCGTGCAACATTGTTCATGACCCATGTGACGCGGCAGTCCGCAGACCCGGCAAAGACAATCAGGCCGATTATCCGGATAGGTCATCCGCTCCAGCAAATCCACCAGGTACGCCGCTTCGCGGATTCCAGCTATGCCGCACTCGATCCGGCGGCCCACCTCATCAAAACTGGTCGGTTCTGTCATCGCAACAACCCCTCTAAAATCGGCTGAAATGCCAGCAACGTCAGAGCCGCCAGCATGGAAATGTACGCGATAAAATCAAACATCGTCCCCCCAATACGCGAGTCTAAGCACGCTTAAATATGCCAGCTGTTGACCGAGGTGAAAGCGGCGTTCCTGGTTCTCCCCGGAGGCTCTGGTGCGCCGGTATCTATTGCGGGCATCCCAGGCCCGTCGGACAAATATTCTCCGTTTGAAGCACTTTCTTTTTTTTTCGGTCACCATAATCAATCCCCGCTAAAAAGAGCCCGGCGGCGGGAGGGAGGACACCGCCGGGCCATGGTTTGCCCTGCTATTGTCAGGGCATGTGAGAAATTTACCTGACCGGCGCAGAGGAGGGGGTTACTGCCCGGTCAGACCCGGCCACACTGCCGGTTAATTGTTGTCGTTCCTTGGCCCGGCGCTCCAACACGGGCTTCATCCTCGCTATCCAGTCAAAAACCCCGAATGCTGCGTCAAGCTGCTGCTGAGTCGGTTGCCCGGCCAGATTTTCCAAGCGCTTCTCAATCGATGCCAACCGTGATTCGATTGATTCCAATACCGCAAGTTTGTTCTCGATCTGCTGTAGCAATTCGGCAGCCTCAGCCATGGCGGAACATCCCCTGCAGTGTGGCCAATTCGTGAAGCGCCTCGTCGATTTCCTTTAGCGCCCTCTTTCTTGCGATCGGCGTCAGGTTCTTTTGCTCAAGCAGCGCCCCGGCGGCCGACAAAGCCTCGCCAACCTCTTTAATGACTCTTGCGGTCTGATCACAAATCTGCTCGATCGAGCAGCTGTTTTGCGGCAGGGGTATAAAAACACCGCGGTCCTGGGAGAGATAGCGGATCGGCGCGTATATTTCCCGCGGATGCTTGTTCAGCTTTTCCGCTTCGTCCATCATCCCCTCGAGGCGGTCGAGAGGATTGTACGCACCGCTGTCGGAATAATCGTTAGACGGCTCGCACCATTTCTGTATTAAACTGCTCGACCGGCCAATACGTTTGGCCATTTCCCGGGCATCACCACCAACCAGTTGCCTCATCGCATCGTAAGATTCCACAGCTGCCTCTCCTTTGTAATTTTCACTTGCCGTTGTGCCTGCTAACGTCACACCATGAAAAAACTAAACAGACATTCTTTCCGATTCGACAAAGTTGTGGTTTTCGTCGATGTATTCCTGCTCGATCAACCTGTCAAAAATTTGCTGCGAAACAGGCCCACCAGTCTTGCTGCCCATTTGGTGATGGAAAACCTCTGTAACTGTGCGGCGATGAAAACCGTTTGCCCGGGCCCACTGCCTCGGCCCGGTACCACGCCTTTTCATTTCACTGGCGACCAAAGCTCCAACCTCTTGATTCATTGCGTATCCTTCTTGTTTCTGATAAGTTTTGCTTTTAATGTTTATGTTCAACTTGCGACATAGCGGTCATTCCGATGAACAAGCGAAACATCCTTTACATTTGCAAGAACTGCCAGCGACAGAACCGAACAACAGAAAATGTCGTGCTGGTAAAACGGCAAAGCAAATGCCGATGGTGTGGCAAAGTCGTGCAATTCACTGCTGACGAAATCGCCCAAGTCGCTTTAGCTGATCGGCGGACAGTTCAGTTTTAAGTTCAAAGTCAGGCAGACTTATCTGCTTGTATTTAAGTAACCAGGACAACATTCTCAGCGCCGGATTTGATTCAACCTTGCCGGACGGCATGGTCACATCGATTCCGTTGCGCAAAATGAAATTCTGAAGGTCATTAATAAGTTGCAGATCTTTATCAGTCATAACTTTCGCGCCCCGATCTGTGCTGGTGTGAACATAGAATAGTTCGGGAATATTATATTGTCAACTGAAAATAGTAATAAAAACGAAGAGATATTGCTTCGCCTGAATAGGGCCATGAAGGAGTGCGGTCTTAATAAATCGAAAGTATCTAAAATTATTGGTTATTCTAGGGGACAAACAGGATGGGTTCTCGACGGAAAAGCACCGCTGACAGATAGATTTTTAAGATTGTTCTGTTCTGGTCTTAATATTTCCGAACAATGGGCCAGGAATAATGAAGGGCAAATGCGCCCACCTCCAACTATCTAAGAATCAGAAGGAGCATACACTTCAGAGTTATCACGCGATGAACTTTATCTGCTTCGTACATTCAGACACCTGCGCCCGTCTGAGCAAGAAAAAGTTATCGAGATTGCTGAACTGTATGCTGGGGTGAAAGAGTCGCGGAGAAACGCCGGAGGGGGCTCAGATTGTGCGGAATCGAAATCCGCCTAGAACTGAGGCGGCTTGGTTGGTCGATAATCACTTAACTCTAAACGGAGGGGAACATGAAGCAGCTTTTTAGTATTCTATTAATTTACCTGTCCTGTACTTCTACTGCATTATCTCAAGACTGGAAATCTGTCGCAGCCACCCTTAAGGCTGCTTATCGAGGGAAGATAATTTCTGTTGAACAGTTAAACAACAGAACGTGTTGGGCCGTTTTGTCCCCTTCACTCTCAAATAAAAATTGTGTAAAAGAAGCTGAAAGTATCGGGTTTTATATCAGAAACTCAACTGGCGGAACACGTGGGGAACGGCCATCGGTTCATGTCTTCAAGTCTGGCAAACATGTTGCGGTTGCCAGACCATCAGACTTAAAATATGTTGGCAAGCTAAGCATCGAAGATTGGTC
>WTCI01000163.1 GCA_013138655.1 Desulfuromonadaceae bacterium
TACGTAAGTACCCCGGCTTTTTGTATCACGTGATGCAACTCAACCTCACCCACAAGGTTCCCACCGGTCTGTGGGGGCGCTTCACCACCGAGAAAAGTGGCGAGCACAAAGGGCAGTTATCCCTGAAAAAAGGCGGTCTGATCTATATTGTCGACTGTCTACGGATGTTTGCTCTGGAACATGAGATCCGCGCCCTGACTACTCTGGAACGGCTGAAACAGCTGACCGATGACAACGTATTTACCGCAGAAACGGCAGAGCATATCCGGGTCGCCTTTGAAGCACTATCGTTCTTGCGCTTACGCAACGAAATCAGCCTGCTGCAAAACGACCAGCCCGCCGACAGTTACATCGACCCCAATGCCCTGAGCAAAACCGAGCAAGAGCTGCTGCGCAGTTCCTTCCACGTCGTGAGCAAGCTGCAGGACACCACCCGCAGCCACTTCGGCAAGGGGCTGACTTAATGGATCACACAGATCCCGACATTCAACGAATCGCCCGATGCTGAAAAAACTAACCGCACACTGGAAACAGCAGGAAACCCTGCGCACCATCGATATTGCCGACTGCGACACCTTCTTTTTTTACGGCAGCCTGATGGAGCGCTTCAGCAACTTTAACCGTTACATCAGGAAACGGGTGCGTTCCGTCGACATCGGTTATTGTCGCGGCTATCTGTACAACCTCCCCCTCGGTTTTCCCGGGCTGATCATCCCCGAAAATCCTTGTTCCACCTTGGTGGCCGGTGAGATCATGCGTTTTGATAACCCACTGAAAGTGATGAAATTACTCGACCGGCTGGAGAGTTACATTCCCGGCAATGAAAAGAAAAGTATCTACCTGCGCCGCAAACTACCACTGATCTGTGAAACAGCCGACCACTCTGAACAAATGCACAAGGTGGATGCCTGGGTCTATACCTATCCGCAATACCATTTGAGCAATGAACACCATCGCGAGTTACGCATTGAATGCGGGCAGTGGAAAGCCTTTAGTGGTCCGGCCCGGCCTGACACGGAACTGGATGTGATGTTTGAGCGTTTGAGCTTCTGTGACAACCGGCAAAAGGTGATCGTCGACCCCTTATTGCATGAGGAACTGCTGCGCCACGACCTCCTGAGTGTCCCCTGCCGCCGATTTTGCGAAAGCAGTCACCGCTGTGGCTGGAGCAAACGACAGCACCGACCGGAATAGCCGCACTGATTGTTTGCTTGTACGATGAAGACAGGCTAAATGATCATTTCCCAACGCTGTATTGGGAGCGTACCGGGGTGAGCTGAACAGTTACGTGAGGCGGGCGTTTTGCCGTTCCAACCAGTGGCGCAAGCGTCGCAGATGGCACTGCACCAACACCTTGTCCAGTGACGAATCTGCCAGCATCCCCTGTTCGACCTTGGCCAAAAAGCTCTCAATCTCCTGCCCGGCGAGTGCCTGTGGCTGATGGGCCCAGTACAGTAAATCCCCCAGCGGCTCCAGACAATACCGACCAAGATCACTCACCCGGTTGAACCCCGCCAACGCCAGTATCAGACTCAGCCAGTCATCGTAGCCACGCGTAGCACTCAGCCGTAAAAACGCATACTCGGTCACCAGGTGGTGGATGTGGTCGAACAGTGACTCATGACGGCGTTGCTGCACCATCTTGATCAGTTCATTGCGGGCAAAACGTCGCTCACACAGGCGGCCATTATCATCGACCGTCAGATCACCGCCTAACAGCAACAAGCAGAGATAATCGGACAGCTGCGGCACCAGGAGCGCGCCCTGATCAACACATTCGACATTAAGATGCAGACTGTGGGGAGCCACGCACCGGTTAAAGGCGACAACCCTTTGAATGTAACGCGCCAGAAAGCCGGGGTCGCGGGTCAGAGGCAGGGAGTAACGTCGTGGATAGTCAATCCGCACCAGATTATACTCGAAAAAACCGCCAATCCAGGGTACCGACAGATAACGGCGCAGGCGCACATGGTGATCCAGATAGCCACCGAGCCGCCAGCTGACATCTTCGAGAAAAAACTGGTGAAAATAGATAAAATTACGGAAGGGCTGATCCTGACCATGACGGCCGAATGAGTGTTCAAAAGAGGCCCGGTGGCCGAGATTGCTGAATTCCAGTTCCGCCCCCAGCGGCACCTGCCCGCCGATACGATAACGCAAACTGCGGGTAACAGCGGCCTGCAACGGCAACGTATCGCACAGCTGACGGGTGATGTAAAAAGCCCGCAGACAGTACAGATAGAGATGACGACTGTCTTCCGCCAACACCTGAGCGATCTGTTTCTCGATCAGTGCTTCCAGCTCAGGTTCATGCTCGGCAAACCACTCCAGCGCCGCCAGTATCAGGGGAGCATCCGGATAGCAGCCGGGTTCGGTGGGCAACACCCGGGCATGGCGTTTGCGGATCATCTGCACCACAAACCCGAGTACGTAATGCCGAAAAATCAATTTGAGATAAGCGGGCAACAGCTGTTTTTTCCGCCAGATCCGGCGACGGATGCAAAACCTCCGATCCTGGCGTTGCGCTGCCAGGTACAGATTATTCTTAAAGGCAGATTGCGGGTGATGAAAACGGTATCGGTTGAAAAACTGGAAGCGGCGGCGATAGGTCACACCGATAAACTCGCGCAGCACCATCCCCCGCTCCACTGCCGACAGGCGGCCATAAAAGGTGCCGTAAAAGGGATGTTGAGCATGCTCCGGGAAAAAAAACGGCATAGGGCTCTCCCATAATCTACATTGCGCTACGCTTCCGTCAGATCCCCTCCATCTGCAGTGCAATCTCCTTGAGCAGGTCACGGTTGATCCGGTTATCCGGGGTTTTGGGTAAATATTTGGTGAAACGGATTTTGTCGGGCAGATTCAATTCGCCAATCTCTTCGATGATATGTTCGTGGATCTCTCGCAACGTCTTTTCACGATAGCTCTCGTCACGAAAGTCGTACAAAACGCAGTAGGTGACCAGCATATAACCCTGAACCGGATGGTCAATGACAATCGCCGCACACTCGCGCACCCGCTTCATGGTCATCACCGTCTCCTCAATCTCGTCGAGGCTGCGCCGCCCGGCACCGGTACTGAGAATGTCATCGAGTCGACCGGTCAGATTGAGGTTTCCCTGTTCATCGTAATAGGCGCCATCTCCGGTACAAAAATAGCTGCGCTCAGGAAACTTCTTCCAGAAGGTCTGCTGATAACCGACATCATCCTTGTATAGATCCTGCAACATTGACGGCAGCGGCGAGGCCAGAACCAGCCGTCCCGGCTCCACGAACCCATCCAGAGCCTTGCCCTGATTGTCAACGACACGTGCATCCACCCCCGGCAGCGGACACATCATGGTGTCATCTTCAAACCCCAGCACCCCAGGCACACCGGCGATCAGACAGCCGCCGGTTTCAGTCTGCCCCCAGATCTGCAGAATCGGCAAGTTACGTTTGTTGGTCAGCTCATACTGGATCCAGTCGTAAAGATCCTCGTTGATCTTCTCACCGCCACAGCCGATCAGCCGCAACGAATTGCCGGCACGATTCAGGTAACGCTTGGTACTTTTGGCACGCATGACGCTACGCAGAAGAGAGGGATTGGTATACAACACCGTCACATGAAATTTATCGAGATAATCGAAAAAGCACTGGGTGTTTTCGTAGGAGATACTGCCCTCGTAGAGAAACAGCGTCGCCCCCAACGCCAGAGGGCCGTAAACGGTATAGGTGTGACCGTTAATCCAGGCCAGATCGGAGGTATTCCAAAAGATATCCACCTCATCAAGATCGAACAACACCTCGGTGGTAAACTGAGCCCACATCAAATAACCCGCCAGGCTATGCAACACACCGCGCGGTGTTTTTGATTTGGTGGAGGTATAGATCATAAACAGCGGCTCGTCGGCAGAAAGGACCAGATCGACGGTTGCTTCCCGGGAATATTGCGGGTCCGTAATCAGATCGTTGTACCAGATATCACGCTGCGGGCGCATCTGCACCTGCTGTCCGGTGTGTTCGACAACAACACAGTGACGGATGTCATAATCGATCCGTTCCAGTGCTTCATTGACCACCCCTTTAAGAGACCGCGTACGTAAGTGGGTTCCGTCACTGGTGATGATATATTTCGCCCGGCAATGCTGCAGACGCTGAGCTAGAGCCTCGGCAGAATAGGCCATGTGGTAGGCAACGTGAATCGCGCCGATACTGGCGCAGGCGAGCATGGAGATAACGGTTTCCGGAAGATCCGGCATAAACAGCAACACCCGATCCCCTTTTTTCACCCCCAGATGCACCAGCCCGTTGATCAGGCTTTTGACCTCATACGCCAAAGACTGATAGGTATAGATGCGCTCCTCAAAGTTGACACCACGCCAGATCAATGCCGCTTTGTTGCGACGGACAGTCTCCAGATGCTTACCGAGAATATTGTGATAAACATCAAGTTTGCCACCGACAAACCAGCGATAGTGGGGAGGAGCCATGTCATCAAGCACCCTGCGAAACGGTTCCTCCCAAAGGAGATACTTACGTGCCAGCGTGTCAAACAGCGTCCCGGACGGAATTTTTTTGTATTCTTCGTATTGATCGGCCGATATCTTTTGCCGTTGATAACTGAGTTTGGGATGAACCATTACATATTATCCTTCCGTGACATGTCCTGCTGAGCACGAAACAGATCATTCAGGGTCTGGTACGATGACAGTTCGTGAAGTATACGCAAAAAGACCTTGGCCGTGGCAATGGAATCCCCAAGGGCGCGATGGCGCTGGTCGCAGTCGACACAATAAACATCAAGCATATCATCGAGCTGAGTGCTGGTATTATTTTCCATCACCAACTTGTGCAACAGCATGGTATCGAGCCAGGGGGCACCCTCCAGATTGCAGCCGAAATATTCCCGCAGATGACGATCGAGCATCTTGATATCGAAATTGATGTGGTGTCCGGTGATCATACTGTCCCCGATAAAGCTCAGAAATTCGGGTAACACTTCACCAATCCCCGGTTTATCGACCAGCATGTCGTCGGTGATGCCATGCCATTGAATTGATTCGGGAGGGATGGGGAAGGGGGGCTTGATATAGCTTTCAAAAATCTTCGTGATACGACCGCTTTTGATTTTCACTGCTGCGGCATTAATGATGACGTCTTTCGTCAGATCAAGACCGGTCGTTTCCAGATCGATAATACAGAACGTGGCTTCACGTAAATCCAGCTTGAGGGCAGACCGGGAACGGATCTGCCCACAAAGTTTCTCGACATAATCACCCAGCGGATCAACATTCCATTCCTTTTTAAGCGGCGCAACGTTTTTCAGTAATGACTTCCACATAATTGCTGTCCAGCCCCCGCTTCCAGCGTCCCCTGTTGCTCGTATCCTGTACCCGCACTTAATTCATGTCCCGCTCAAAAGGACACCTTTACATTCTAAAATAAACTAGTGTTCCATTCATTGAAAGTCTATACTCGACTCCATTATTTTCAACAGGAGTTTCTCTACTATGAATTTAAAACCAATTTTTGTTCTTGTCATTATAATTTCTCTCATTTTACAGTTGCGCAACTGCGAGTACGGTGCCGAACATCAGGATGTCGACCCTAAATACCAAAAAGCTCATCTCGTCGCGATCAGCGCCCAGGACCTGCTCAAAGAGAAAAAACCGGCCGAAGCTCTTGAATACTACGAGATGGCGCGCCGCGAAATGGAACACCCTGATGTTCAGGCCGACAAAGGGCAAGATATCTATATCAACTACGGCTTTGTCATGAACGATATCGGCGTCATCCATCTGAGCTGGGCATTGTACGGCAAGGATTTGAAAACCGAGCACAGCCACATCAACATAGCAAGGGTTGATCGCGATGAACTGGCTCAGGCCGCAGCCGCACTGCAAACATCCATTGATTTTTATCAGCGCTGGTTCGAACACAACCCCGCGGACTACGAACGCTTCTCGAAAGCAATTTCTGAAAGTTACGCCAACCTGGGGGTCGCCCTGAAGTATGCCGATAAAACCGATGAAGCAGTGGAGGCTTTCCGCATGTCCCTGTTACGCAACCCCGACAACGGCAACGCTGAACGTTCGTTGACCATGCTGGAGATCAATCCAGCCCCTTACATTGAAGCCGGGGAAAAAGAGCTGGAGAAATATTAGGGGGCTGTCGGGTTTTGCGGAGAAGACCATGGCACACTTAATATTGATGCTCCAGTGATGAAACAAGTAAATCCTGCGGTCGGGGCGATTCCTGTGATCGCCCTTGTTCTGTCGGCGATCAGTCAGCAGAATATGTACGTAAATAGATAGGGTGGGCACTGCCCACCAGAAGCAATTGCGATACAGCAATACGGTGGGCGGTGCCCACCCTACGCATTCCGTCGGTGATCAGGATGCGGGCGAATACAAGATTCGCCCCTACATGCACATAAATAACCACCGGCTTAATAACGCCAGCAACCCCGCCGGCGCTGATTCAACTCCCCCACGAAAAACCAGAATCCGGCTATCCGCTTCACTCCAGCAGACTCCATTACAAAAGCAAACATAGACACGGACAGGGGCGGGCTCTCCCATGTTCACTTTGTTTGTCCGCCATGGCGGACAAACAAAAAAACCCCCTTCGCGAGAAACGAAGGGGGCGGGTAACGAATAGATCGCCAGGATTACTCGTCGTTGTGAACCCTATAGAGCAATTCCTTGATTTCCTGAGAAGGCTCGGTTGTCATCAATGACACAATAATCATGGTCGCGATAACCGCCGGAACACCGACAACTGCGCTCGAAGTAAACGGGATATAGTAGGCCAGAATAGAGGTCTTGGGCAACAGCATGGAACCAAAGGTTACACCCAAGCCAACCACCATACCGGCGATGGCCGCTTCCTTGGTGGTACGACTCCACCACAGACCCAGCAGGAACAGCGGGAAGAAGGTGTTTGCACCCATGGCAAACGCCACTGCGGTAATCTGTGCAATCAGCGCCGGCGGATTCAGGGCGACGATAATGATGGAAACGCCGAGAATAACGGTACCCACGCGGGCAATCAGCATCTTGCTCTCTTCACTGGCATTCGGTTTAAATACACGGAAGTAGATATCGTGTGCGAAGGCTGAGGAACCGGCCATCAACAAACCACCGACGGTCGAGAATGCTGCCGACACACCACCAGCCGCCAGGAAACCGGCAAACCCCTCGGGCAGACCGGCGAGCTCAGCCGCGTTAACAACGATAGCATCAGGCGTGATTATACCAGAGGTACCGAGCAGGTTGGAGAACTTGGCAAACGCGGAATAGGCCGGAGCCGTCCAGTAAACCAAAGCGATGCAGAACAGACCCCAGACCACCTGCCAGCGTGCATCAGTGACGCGGGGAACCACATAGAAACGACCGATAACATGGGGCAGACCGGCAGTACCAAGCATCAGCGTCATGCACAGGGCAAACCAGTGATACATGGTGTATTTAGCAAACGGAAGGTAGTAGCTGGGATCTGAAATAGCCGCCGTAATACCGTTGCCACCATGACCGATGTCCCAAATTGCTGCACCATAACCGATCTGGGGAACTGCCGAGAAATAGCCCAGTTTGTTAGCGATGAAAAACAGGGGCAGGAAGAAAGTGATGACGATAACCACGTACTGGACCTGCATGTTCTTGGTGGCACCAAGCATCCCGGAAATAAGAACGTAAGTCAGAACAACACCGGTACCGACAATAACCGAAGTCTGGTAGCTAATGCCGAAGATCCAGTTGAACATCATACCAATGCCTTTGTACTGACCGACAGCATAGACAAAGGAGATGAGAATAACGATCAGTGCCGACATAAAACGGGCAGTGGTGGAATAGTAGCGGTCACCGACAAAATCCGGTGCGGTAAACTTACCGTAGCGACGTACCTGACCGGCCATCAGCACCAGCAACAGCACGTAACCACCCGTCCAGCCCAGAACGTAAGCGATGGCGAAGTAGCCTTTGAGATAGATCAGGCCCGCCATACCGAGGTAAGACGCTGCCGACATCCAGTTGGACGCAATCGCCATACCGCCACCGATCTGGCCGACGCCACGACCGGCCGCCCAGTAATCTTCGGTAGTCTGCGCCTTGGAAAAGACACCGACCAGGATGAACAGAACCAGCAGCGCGGTCATCATGATGGCGGGAATAATTTTAATCTCACCTTCCGGGTTGAGGTCGGTAACAGCAAAAGCGTTGCTGGCTATCAGCATAAAGAACAGGGTCAAGCCCCAATGCATCATTTTTTTCATATCTAAATTCTCCCTTTCCTATTTTTGACTCTCGTGTTCAGACTCAAGCTTGTCAATAAACTTGCAGTAGACGTAGCACAGGAAAATAAACAGTGCGATCAGGAACTGCGAGGAATACCAGTAGTGGAAAGGGAAGCCCAAAAACTTGGTTTCAGTCAGGAAGCTCTTGCCGGTCACCTGAGTAATCACCTCACCGGTACTCAGTGTCAACTGAACCACCTCATTCGGATCCGCTACCAGCTTCAGGAGAAGGAGAAAACCGAAAACAGAGACAAACCAAACGATAATGATCTTTTGTTTCATCGCCACGTCTTTTTTCATAAAGTCGCCGACCGGCCTGAAAAAATTAATATTAATATCTTTATCCATACCCATACCTCCTCGGTGTCAATCTTTGGTGTCAAACTCATGAGGGCATCGCCCTCGCAAACCACATAAACTGTATGTACCAATAAATTACGCCAAAGCTTGTTTTCTTGCCTGAATCCTCCTTTCGTTCAAGAAGTTCATAATCTGATCGGTGTAAAGCCTTTATACGGCACGGCGACCGCTACTCGCGGTTGATCAGCGAGTATAACGAACGCCGCTTACGAACACTTTTTTCACGATAGTCTTGATAATAAGAAAACACAAAGCAGATTATAGCGCCGCCGGTGATAATGCCGCCGAGAATATAATACAACGAGTCATCCATACGGTTTCCTTTCCCGAGCCCCGTCAACCGGAACCGGCAACAAGAGGGATTTTTCTTCCACGTTTTTATGCCACACGGGTCTTTTTCGGTCAAGTAAAATGTTGTTATAAAAATAATATACCACTTTTTCTCCAGAAACAAACCCGCGCACAAAACCTTTCAAACAACATACAAAGAATCCATTAATATCAAATAGTTATAAATATTAATCGGGCAAAACAGTGATTAATATCAGAATTATTCCGGGCAGAACACGATATTTACAGCACGAGACAAACAACAAAAAAGGGGCTTACAACACAAGGTTCAACGTCAGGATAAAACAGCCATAGAAACGCCGCATACCAAGTATAGTACGAAATAATTCACTTGCAATAAACATTGATGCACTTGCAAAAGGTTCCTGTCATATAATTATCTGAATCATTAGTTTCACACCATCGGCAGTTGCCTGTCGTCCGTATTGCGGCAAGATATTGCACGAGCGAATTACTTTATGGCTCTGATTGACGGGAACTGAAACGAAATCCATAAAACTGGTTTAGCCACTGAGACACACGGAGACACACGGACAACTACGGGACAAAATCAAAAGCTTGTCTCGCACAAAGCCACAAAGCCCACGAAGAAGAACAAGGGAAAAAGCGAACTTATGGGTTGAAGATCAAAACCTGAATAATGGGTTTCCTTTGTGATCTTAGTGTCTTGAGTGAACGTAGTGAACGGGCGTGAGGAAGATTATGAACTTTTCTGATTTCAGGTTTTACGTCCCGCCCCTGTCCGTGTGGGTCCGTGGCCAACATTTGCTTTCGTCATGGATTTACTGGAGCGAAGTGGATAAGCAGAATCTGTAATTTCAGACAGTTAAACTCAAAGCACAGCAAACTCGGCCCAGATCGGACAGTGATCAGACGGCTTTTCCATGCCGCGTAGTTGATAATCGATACCGGTGCCGGTGCACAGATCGAACAGCGGCCTGGTCGCCATTACCAGGTCGATTCGCAAACCACGTTTGGGGTTCTGGTCAAATCCGCGTGAGCGGTAATCAAACCAGCTGTAGTGATCATTCACATCCGGATTCTTCATGCGAAAGCTGTCGATCAATCCCCAGCTCTTGAGCTTGTCCAGCCACTCCCGCTCTTCCGGCAAGAAACTGCATTTTCCAGTCCGTAGCCAGCGTTTGGCATTTTCTGCGCCGATACCGATATCGCTGTCCTCAGGTGAAATATTCATATCACCAAGCACGACCAGCAGTTCACCCGGATCGGCCTGGGTTTCCAACCAGTTCTGCAAGTTGACATAAAAGGCCTTTTTGCTGGGAAACTTTTCCGCATGCTGACGATTTTCACCCTGAGGGAAATAGCCGTTGATCACGCGCAGCCGACGACCGTCGGTCAGCCGGTAGCTGGTGATAAGCAACCGCCGTTGATGTGCGGGGTCCTCTGCGGCAAAGCCTTTCTGGACATCCAAGGGATCCAGTCTGGAGAGCGTCGCCACGCCGTAATGGGCTTTCTGCCCATGATAAACAACCTGGTAGCCCATGTCGGTGATGACAGCGAGCGGAAACTCGCTGTCATGAACCTTGGTCTCCTGCAGGCCGATAATATCCGGCCGGTGCTGATCGATCAGGACCTGCAGCTGGTGAAACCTGGCCCGTAGGCCGTTAACATTAAAGGATACTATTTTCAAGGGGTTTTCCTTTGGCAACGGTTGGTTATCGACACATATATCCGACGATCACGTCGATAAATTCCGCACCATAACGCTGCAGTTTGATCTGGCCGACACCGTTGACCTGCAACAGTGCCTCATTATCAGTCGGCAATGTCGCGGCCATCTCGGCCAGACTGGCATCGCCGAAAACCACATAGGGAGGAACCCCATCGCGGTCGGCGATCTGTTTGCGGCGAGCGCGCAGCAGGTTAAACAGTTCCAGGTCGTATTCGAGGCCGACAATCTTCCGTTCCGGTCTCTTCTTTCGCTCCGGTTTAATCCGCGGCTTGCTGATGGTCAGCTGTATCTCTCCGCGCAACAGCGGCCGCGCCGCCTCGGTCAGCTTGAGCACCGAATAGTTGGCGATATCCTGTTCCAGGTAACCGTGATGGATCAATTGACGCAACAGGTGACTCCAGTGGGCCTGACTCTTTTCTCTGCCGATTCCATAGGTGGAAAGCTGCTCGTGACGCAGATCGAAAATCCGCTGGATTTTGGCACCACGCAGCACTTCGATGACATGGCCGACGCCGAAACGCTGCCCGACCCGGTAGACGCAGGAGAGTGCCTTACGGGCATCCTCAGTGGCATTGTAACGCTCTGGAGGATTGAGGCAGATATCACAATTACCGCAGTCTTCTTCAAGACTTTCACCAAAATAACCAAGCAATGCTCGGCGGCGGCAGGTCCCGGACTCGGCAAAAGCGACCATGGCATTCAACTTATGAATTTCGATCCGCTTCTGCTCAGGGTTGCCCCCCTGTTCAATCAGTCCACGGCAGATGGCAATATCGCCATAACCGAACAGCAGCAGCACCTCGGCCGGCAGCCCGTCACGCCCGGCACGACCGGTCTCCTGATAGTAGCTCTCGATATTTTTCGGCAGATCGTAATGAACAACAAAGCGCACATTCGGCTTGTCGATCCCCATCCCGAAGGCAACGGTAGCAACCACAATCTGCAGATCATCCCGCAGAAAGTCATCTTGCACCTGCTTGCGTACATCTGCAGGCAGACCGGCATGGTAGGCGGCCGCACTGATACCGTCCGCTTGCAGTTTATCGGCAACCTCAGAGACCCGCTTACGGCTTAAACAGTAGACGATACCAGACTCTTGTCGACGGCTATCAAGAAAGGCACTGAGCTGCAGATAGGGCTTTGCCTTGTCGATTACCGTGTAGCGGATATTCGGCCGGTCGAATCCGGCGATAATCCGGCGGGCATTGTGCAAATGCAACCGCTGGATGATATCGAGACGAGTCTGCTTTTCTGCGGTGGCGGTCAGCGCCACCATCGGTACTGACGGAAACTGTTCACGCAGTCGACCAAGCTGCACATATTCGGGACGGAAATCATGTCCCCACTGGGAGACGCAGTGGGCTTCGTCAATAGCAAACAGAGCAATCTGCAGATCACCCAAGCGTGCGAGAAAATCCGAACTGAGCAACCGTTCCGGTGCCACATAGAGCAGGTCAAGCTGCCCGCTATGCAATTGCGACAACACCTGTCGGGCTTCATCTGTCCGCAGTGCGGAATTGTAGCAGGCAGCAGCTACTCCGTTAGCCTGCAAAGCATCAACCTGATCTTTCATCAATGAAATAAGCGGGGAAACTACGATGGCAACACCGGGACGGTGCAATGCCGGAATCTGAAAGCAGAGCGACTTGCCACCGCCGGTCGGCATCAACACAAAGGCATCCTTTCCAGCAATCAGATCATCAATAATCTGTTGCTGATAGGGGCGGAATGCCTGATAACCGAAGACCCGCTGAAGGGTTTCCAGAGATGTGCCGGAAGCAGAGGCCGTATTTATCTTCATAATAATCAGAGATTAAAGTCAGCGAATCGTGGTCGCAATTGTTTTACCGTTTGTTCATCCTCAACCACCAGAGTCTTCGGGTCGACCCCGGTCGCATCGATTGCCAGCCGTTTGCCGTTTCGATAGATCCGTTTTTCGTCAATCCGGTTGATCAAACGCCAATACGCCGTCGAAAAATCCTGTAGATCAATATCGCTATCAAGCAAAATTAACAGCTTCGATTTCTGCAACGGGCTGTCGGCCCAAAGAGCCTCGACCAGCTGCTTAACAGTTTTACTGTTCTGTCGCTGAACACTGAGCAATGCCACACCGTGGAAGATTGTCATTTCCGGCATTTGCAGATCGATGATTTGCGGAAAATCGATTTTTAACATCTGGCGCAGCAAGCACTCACTGGTTTTTGCCAGAAAGATATTCTCGCTCGGCGGCGGCCCCACCACAGTCGCCGGCATAATCGCATTATCACGGCAAGAGATCGATGTGACCCGTAACAGCGGGCAATCGTTTCGCGTAACATAACATCCGGTATGATTACCGAATGGACCTTCAAAACAGGTCTCACCGGGATTAATTTCACCTTCGATGACAAATTCGGCATCCACAGGAACATTCAGCGGCTGACTCACACAGGCGGTGGTTGTTAATGCCGTCGAAAAAAGCCGCCGGCAAATTGCCAGTTCATCGCAAGCTGCTGGAATTGGGGCCGCAGCCAACCAGTAGAGTGCAGGATCACTGCCGAATACCAGTGCCACGGGAAGAGGTGAATTATTCTTATGAGCTATATCTAAGTGCTCTGCAGCACCACTGCCGGGTGAGAAATTGAGCGCAACATGTTGTTCGTCAATAATTTGTCCACGATAAATACCTAGATTTTGTGTGCCGGTCTGCGGGTGTTTGGTGATCACCAGCGGCAGTGTAAAATAGCGGCCTGCTTCCAGCGGCCAGGTTTTCAGCGCAGGCAAACTGCTGAGATTCTCAAGAACCTGATACTGATAACGAGGCTCTATCTCAACTACGGTCTCAGCTTTTACCGACAATTTTCGTAAACGTTCAACGGCACTCCCCTGCCCTGAATTCAACAACTGTTCGATCTGCTCAGTAAAATGTTCCAAATCACGGCAGCGTAACAGTTGTGACATTCTGCGAGCAGATCCGAACAGGTTGACAGTCAATGGAAACGGCGACCCCTGCACCTGTTCGAACAGTATGGCCTTGCCGTCTTGCCGGACAAATTCACGACGGGCCAGCGCAGCCACCTCTAAATTCGTATCGACTGAGCGCTTGATCCGCCTCAGATCACCGTTATTTTCCAGCCGTTGCAGAAACTCTTGCAGATCCATTCCGACAGTTTAACCGATACTCACGCTGCAAACATAAAAAAAAGCCCCTCGGACGGAATCCGAGGGGCTTAGAGACTAACAAGCGATGCTATTAGAAAACGGCCAGCATAGCCATTTCCATAAATGGACCAGGCAGTACACCCAGGAGCAGTACAGCAGCAAGGGAAATAACAATTGAGACTGTGGTTGCAGCATTCATAGTGACCCAGCTGAAATCTTCTTCAGGATCCTTGAAGTACATACAGACCATGACACGCAGGTAATAATACAGCGAGACTGCTGAGTTCAAAACACCGATTATTGCCAACCAGATATACCCTGCTTTAATTGCCCCGGCAAAGACATAAAACTTGGCTGCAAAACCTGCGGTAGGCGGCATCCCCATCAAAGAAAAGAGGAAAATACAGAGTGCGACTCCCATCAAAGGGCGCTTATAGCCCATCCCTGCCAGGCCATCGAGAGTCAGGTTATCCTCGCCTTTTTTGCCAACCAGAACTAATACCGCGAAGGCACCGATGTTCATAAAGGTGTAAACAAGCAAGTAGAACATGATGCCGGACCAGCCGACTTCGTTCCAAGCGACCATACCGATCAAGGCATAACCTGCGTGCGCGATTGAAGAGTAAGCCAGCATCCGCTTGACATCTTTTTGTGACAGAGCAATGAAGTTACCAACTGTCATCGTCAAGACAGCGAGAACCCAGAATACTGTGATGAGCTCAGCTTGAATACTGTCTAAGCTGACAATTGTCACGCGCATGAATGCAGCAAATGCAGCAGCCTTAGGTCCAGCACTCATAAATGCGGTGATCGGTGTCGGCGCACCCTGGTAAACATCAGGCGTCCACATATGGAAAGGTGCCGCAGCAACCTTGAACAGAAACCCGGTGATCAGCAAGCCCGCGCCTGCAAGAAACATCACGTTGGAGGTTGCATCAGGCATGGTCTTTACAAATTCCGCAATCCCCGCAACCTTAGTCGTCCCGGTAACACCGTAGATCAGCGCTACACCGTACAGCAGGAAACCGGTAGAAAATGCACCCAAGAAAAAGTACTTGAGTCCCGCTTCATTCGAGCGGGTCTGGCGACGGAAAAAACCTGCCAGGACATACAGCGAAACAGACAGAACTTCCAGACCAAGGAAGATGGTCATCAAGTCGGTTCCAGAAGCCATCCACATGGCGCCTGCCGTTGTAAACAGTATCAGCGGATAATATTCACCGACCGGATATCCTTCTCTTTTCAGATATTCATCCGACATGAGAATTGTCAATGCCGCAGCAATGATACAAATCATACTGAAGAAGGTTGCAAAATTATCGAGCACAACACTTCCGGCAAAACCAGCTTGTGGATTATTCCAGGACATCAGGGTAACAAACCCGGTAATAACCAGTGCGGCGACACTTAACCAGGCGACATGACTGGTCTTGCCGCGCGGAGAAAACACAGACACCAACAGCAGCGCCATACCGAACACACAGAGAACCAATGATGGCATAATTGCCTGAAAGTTTACATTCTGGATGGCTTCTTGTACTAAATTTGCGTCCATCGAACAGCTCCTCGGGAACCAGTTGTTTATATAATCAGTCAGTCAGTTTTATTTGATTTCAATCAGTTTAGCAACAACCGGCTGATATACCTCAACAACCGCGACCTGCTTGTTGTTCATCTGATTCAGTAACTGTTCGATAGCCGGATTCATTTTATCAAGGAAAGTGTTTGGATAAACACCAATCCAGAAGACAAACAGCAGCAGCGGCACCATAACCGCAATTTCACGTAAGGACAGATCTTTCAGGTTTTCGTTGGCCGGGTTCGTTACTTTACCCAACATGACACGCTGGTACATCCAGAGCATGTAAACAGCG
The DNA here is from genome assembly GCA_013138655.1 of Desulfuromonadaceae bacterium. Classification (GTDB taxonomy): domain Bacteria; phylum Desulfobacterota; class Desulfuromonadia; order Desulfuromonadales; family Geopsychrobacteraceae; genus Malonomonas. The sequence continues at coordinate 15,697 of WTCI01000163.1, forward strand.
GCGAAGATAACACCACTCGTCGCGATAACTGCAAACCAGCGCAGGTTACTTTCAAACGCGCCGGCCAAGGCCAGGAATTCACCGACAAAACCGTTCGTCCCGGGCAAGCCGACAGAGGAAAAAGTAATAATCAGGAAGATCGTGGCAAACACAGGCATTTTATGAGCAAGGCCGCCGAACTCACTAATCATGCGCGTATGACGACGCTCATAGATGAAACCGACGATGAGGAAGAGTGCGCCTGTGGAAATCCCGTGGTTAATCATCTGAATTATGCCACCTGCCATCCCCACCTGATTCATGGCAAAGATGCCAAGCATAACAAAGCCGAGGTGAGCAACAGATGAGTAAGCGACCAGCTTCTTGACATCTTCCTGCATCATGGCAACCAGGGATCCGTAGACAATGCCGATCACCGACAAACCGGCGAGATACGGAATAAAGGTCTGCAGTGCATCGGGAAACAACGGCATCGCAAAGCGTACATAACCGTAAGTACCCATCTTCAGCATGACAGCCGCCAAAATGACCGAGCCGGCGGTCGGCGCTTCAGTGTGTGCATCAGGCAACCAGGTATGCAACGGGAACATCGGGACTTTGATAGCAAAGCTGAAAGCAAAGGCCAAGAACAACCAATACTGAGCATTGTAAGGTAGATCCAGCTTGTAGAAATCATGTACACCGAAACCGCTGATCTGTGCACCGGACTCAACAGCAAAGTAGTAGAGGAAGATGATCGCCACCAGCATCAACAGGGAACCGACTGCCGTGAAGATAAAAAACTTAACAGCTGCGTAGATGCGGTTCTTACCGCCCCAGATACCGATAAGAAAGTACATCGGAATCAGCATCAGCTCCCAGAAGATGTAGAAAAGGAACAGATCGAGGGCAACAAAGGCACCAAGCATAGCGGTTTCAAGTAGCAACAGCAGAGCCATGAACCCCTTGGTGTTCTTTTGTACAGATTTCCAGGTTGAGAGAACCGTAACCGGCATGATGAACGTGGTCAACATAACCAGCCAGAGACTGATTCCATCGACACCCAGATTGTAGTTCATCTGGAAATAATCGCCGATGTTGATCCACTCATAAAACTCTCGATAATGCATTCCACCGGAGGTAGCAAAAATATTATCGAAAGCCAGGGGTAGACTGATCACGAAGGTCACCAATGAGACTACCAGGGTAAACCCTTTCAGCAGTCCATCGTTGTCCCGTGGGATAAAGAGGACAAACAGCATCCCCAGCAGCGGGAAGAAGATAATTAAACTGAGAAGATAATCGGCCATGTGGAATCGCTC
>WTCI01000266.1 GCA_013138655.1 Desulfuromonadaceae bacterium
CTGCACCCCGTTGCTCCCAGATTTCCGCCACCATGAACCGCAGGCTCTCACCGAGGTGGCGAGCTTCGCGGCTGAGATTTTTCTTCAACAGCTCCCGCTCCCGCTGGATCGAGTAGTAACTGTAGACCGAAAAGATCAGGGCGACCCCGAGCAGAACGGCAATGGCGATTTTCAGCGTCAAGCGCATAAATGATTATCCGAAACTCCGGCAAATGCCGCTATTGGCAAAATATTGCCTATCCTGCTTGGCCACGGCCCGCGTGTCAAGCCGCAGGGGTTGTGCGCCGGGGCCAGTTGAACAGAGCCAGACCGGCAAAGATAAAAACCATGCCGTGGAGATGGTATTTCTGGAAAGTCTCACCGAGGAACAGGACCGCCATTAACGAAGCGAACAGGGGAATCAGGTTGATATAGAGACCGGCCCGGTTGGCACCGATCAGTTCGATCCCGCGATTCCAGCAGAGATAAGCGAGAATCGACGGGCAGAGTCCCACATAGAGCAGGCTGAAGATGACCGGTCGGGTCAATTGTAATGCCGGGGTGCCGGTCAATTCCCAGAGGTAGAGGGGGAAGAGGGGGACAACCCCGACGGCAAAGGTCGCGGTGAGGAAACTCAAGGGGTGAATTTGTGGACGCTTGCGCAACATTACGGTATAGAGCGCATAGAGACAGATGGCCAGCAGCATCAACAGGTCGCCAGTGACAAAACTGAGCTGTTGCAGCCGTTGCCAGTCACCACGCACGACAATGAAACCGGCACCGAGAATGCAGAGCAATACGGCAAATACTTGCCTACGGCTGACCCGCTCACGAAAGAATAAAAAGCTGAGCAGGACGATGACTGCCGGCATCACCGACTGTGTCAGGGCAATATTGAGTGCCGTGGTGGTGTGGGCAGCAGTATAGAGCAGGGTATTGAAAGAGGAAATGCCGAGCAGGCCGATCAGAACGATGATTTTCCAACTCCGACAGATTGTCGGCCAGTCTTTGCGCACCTGTTTCCAGGTGAAGGGGAGCAGCATCGCCAGCGCGATAGTCCAGCGCCAGAACGACATGGCCACCGGTGGAATCAGCTCGGCCACGCCGCGGGCCAGCACCGAGTTTCCGGCCCAGAACAACGGCGGTAAAATTAACAGCAGGTAAGCCCAACGTTTTGCATCTGTGCCCATTTTTTCCTCAATCTGCCATCATGCGTGAGAGCAACACCGGAACGGCGGTTTCAACCCGGAGAATACGTTCTCCAAGGGAGATCGCAGTAAAACCGCATTCCTGCAGTTTTTCAATTTCGTAGGGGATAAATCCTCCTTCCGGACCGATTGCCAAAGTGATTGATTCGCCGGGTTGAAATACCTCGCCCGGCGCGGCGACCGGGTGGGCGACCAGAGCCCTGGTGCCTTTGGCCAAATCCGGCAATTCATCTTCAACAAAGGGTTTGAAGCGTTGGCGCAGGTGAACCTGTGGCAGAATCGTGTCACGTGCCTGTTCCAGTCCGAGCAGCAATTGCTCATCCAGTTTTTCTGCCCGTAACAGCGGGCTGCCCCAGAAACTCTTCTCCACCCGGTAGCTGTTAATCAGGTAGAGCTGCTTGACTCCGAGGGAACTGATCGATTGTAAGATCCGCTTGAGCATCTTTGGCCGCGGCAGGGCCAGGAGCAGGGTGACCGCTAGGGGCGGTGGCGGTTGCTGAGTCAGCTCTACCCGTAACTCAAGCGATTCCGCATCGATCCCGGTGACCAGCCCTTCCCCCAGCTTTCCGTTGAGTTTTCCAACCCGTAAGCGTTTGCCCACTTCAACCTGCTGAGTGGATAGCAGATGTTGTCGCCGTCGGTCCGTCAGCTTGACTCGATCTTCAGTGAAAAAATCGTCGTTGTGGAGCAGGATCAGGTTCATGGCGTGCAGTCTAGCCAGTTTGACCTGACATCGGAAGGGGAAAATGTTGCTCACTTCCCCATAATCAACTATTTCAAACTCAGGGGCCGGGAATAGAGAGATAACGAATCAACATAAACAAAACATAATTGTCAGTATGCTTGCTTCTTCATAAATATCTGATAAAACTCAGACAATAAGAAACAACGAAATCCCGACAATGCCAACCCTTCTGTGAAGGGGGGAGCGGAAAGCGACGGGTCTTTGTGAGCAAAGACGGCCGAGCTGCCGAAGGATATTAATCCTTACGGTGTGCTCGGCCGTCTTTTTTCGTCAGCAGTGAATTGCTCGTATTAATGGTGTCTTGCCATTACTTGTTTTGTATTTTAATTAAGCAAACTTAGTAGCAGAATCTCAGATCAGGGTGGAGGTGACCATGTCAAGAACCAGTATTGTGCAATATTTCCTGATTGCCGGTGTCGCATTCTTTCTCTTCGTGACCCCGGACGGTAGAGCTTTCGCTGATTGCAGTTTCGAAGCGCTCCCCTCTTCCGGTTTTTCCATTGTCTGCACCAACACGATTACTGAAGGGATAACGGGAACCGACCAGGCGGATATTATCCGATTTTTGCCACAGGCAAGTCTTATCTACCATGTGACCAATGCCGGGAACAGTTCAAGTCTGGCGACGGTCATCGGGATTGAAGGTTTACAGGGCAATGATGAAGTTATCAATGCAGGAGACATTGAAGATCTCCTCGCACAGGCAGAGACAACTGCAGAGAGTGTCTCGCTGACAATTGACGACAGCTTCATCGGGGATGTCACGGGTTCAGTCGTGAGTGACACCAACGCAACTGCCGATGCGACAGCTATTGGAATTGATGGTGGGCCGGGTAACGACAGGATTGATAATCAGGCAACTATCTCTGCAGATGTGGCTGCGATCGTTAAAGCAACAGACGTGGCGGTCAATATAAATGTCACTGCCGATGGAACGGTCACGGGAGCATCGGCGAGTAATGCCAGTGTCGTGGCAAATGCAAAAGCAATCGGGATTGATGGCGATGACAATAATGACAGCATCCTGAATTCAGGTGATATGGAGCTTCATGCGGATGCTGAAGCTGAAGCGGTCAGCGTTTCCCTGGTAGTTTCGGGCAGTATAGAAGGCAATGTCGATGGAGAAGCCCTGAGTGATGCCAGTGTTGCCGCAAATGCGTTTGCCATTGGGATCGACGGTGGGCCCGGTATGGATACGATGATCAACGATGGTGCCATCGTTGCCGATGTTGATTCGAGTGCGACAGCTGTTGGTGTGAGTGTGGATGTGGCAATTACCGCAGAGGGGACTGCTGAAGGCGCCTCGGTGAGTGATGCGAGTGTCACGGCAAGTGCAACAGCCACCGGAATGGATGGCGGAGAGGATGATGACGTCATCGACAACCGGGGGGATGTTGACCTGAAGGCGAACGCAGATGCCGTCGGTGTAGCCGTTTCCCTGACGGTAGCAGGCACCGCAAAAGGTGATGCCAGGGGTGAATCGGTGAGTGATGCCAGTGTCACCTCTGCTGCGACGGTTACCGGGATCAGTGGCGGTGGTGGTGATGACTCAATTGTCAGTGATGGTACGCAAATCTTGGCGGATGTCAATTCTACGGCGACAGCCGTGAGCGTCGGGTTGACGGTCTCGGGGAGTATGGATGGGAACGTCGAGGGAGAGGCCCTGACTGACGGCAGTGCCACGGCCAACGCGACCGCTACCGGTATAAGCGGCGGCCTGGGGATCGACACGATCACCAACTGGGCAGGAATCTTTGAAAACGTTGATGCCGGTGCAACGACCGTTGCGGTGGGTGCGGACGTCGCGATCTCCATTGAGGAGGGTGGCAATGCGACCGGCGCAGCACTGAGTGATGCCAGCGTTTTGGCGAATGCAGCCGCCACGGGTATTGATGGTGGTGACGGCGGGGATGCTATCAACAACCGGGGAGACATCGGGCTGCTGTCATCCGCGGACGGGACAGGCGTGGCAGTTTCTCTGAATCTAGCCGGCAGCATGAAAGGTGATGCCCTCGGCAAAGCCGTGAGTGATGCCAGCGTCACGGCGCACGCAACGGCTAGCGGAATTGACGGTGGGGACGGTGGTGACGCGATTGTCAATGAAGGCACGATCACCTTGATGAATGGGGTCGGCGACGATACGATCGATGCAAAGGCAATAGCCGTCGGCGTTTCCCTGGATATTTCCGGCAGTATGGAAGGCAACGTCGAGGGCGAGGCGTTGAGTGATTCCAGCGCTGCGGCGAATGCGGAAGCCATCGGGATCTACGGCGGCCAGGGGATCGATGCAATCACCAATTACGGTGCCATTCTTGCGGCCGTCGATACCAGTGCAACGGCCGTCGGCGTGAGTGTGGATGTCGGATTGACCGGAGAGGGCACTGCTGAAGGTGCGGCACTGAGTAACGCCAGCGTTTTGGCACAGGCAGGGGCCACCGGGATCGACGGTGGTGACAATGGTGACGATATCGACAACCGCGGAGCAGTCGCGCTGTTGTCATCCGCGGAGGCGACCGGCGTAGCCGTCTCCCTGGATATCGCCGGTAGCATGAAAGGTGATGCACTCGGCAAAGCCGTAAGCGATGCCGGCGTCACGGCCGATGCAACGGCCACGGGAATAGCCGGTGGGAATGGAAGCGACACGATAGTCAGCGATGGGCTGGAAATTTCGGCGGATGTGGCCGCGAGTGCAACCGCCGTGAGCGTGGGGCTGACGGTTTCGGGGAGTATGGAAGGCAACGTTGCGGGCGAGGTCCTGACTGACGGCAGTGCCATGGCCAACGCGACCGCTGCGGGGATCGATGGCGGCCTGGGGATCGACACGATTAGCAACAGAGCCAACATCTTTGAAAACGTTGATGCCGGTGCAACGACCGTTGCGGTCGGTGTGGACGTCGCGATCGCCATTGAGGAAGGCGGAAATGTCACCGGCGCCGCACTGAGTGATGCCAGTGTTACAGCCAGTGCCGCGGCCAGCGGAATAGCTGGTGGAGGGGATGCTGATGCCATAGGCAACCGGGGGGACATAGCGCTCCTGTCGAATTCAGACGCAACTGGTGTGGCCGTGTCCCTGACCGTAGCCGGCACCGTGAAAGGGGATGCCGAAGGATCCTCGGTAAGTGACGCCAGTGTCACGGCTACGTCGACAGCCACCGGTATTGACGGTGGAGAGGGCGATGACAGGATCGACAACGAGGGGATGATCACCTTGATGAATGGCGTTGGGGATGATGAGACAGACGCCGGTGCGACGGCAGTAAGCGTGGCCCTGACGGTGTCGGGCAGCATGGAGGGCAACGTTGCGGGAGAGGCCCTGAGCGACTCCAGTGCCACGGCTGATGCCATGGCCATCGGGATTGACGGTGGCTCGGGCATTGATGAGATCACCAACCGTGGGGCAATCGTTGGCAACGTCGACTCCAGTGCAACGGCCGTGGGGGTGGGGCTTGATGTCAATCTCATAATCGCCAAAGAGGGGGATGTCGAAGGGAATGTCTCGGGAGCAGCCCTGAGTGACGCCAGTGTCACGGCTACGTCGCTGGCCGCCGGCATTGACGCTGGAGCGGGGACTGACAATATTGATAACCGGGGAGACCTCTCCCTGAGTGCGTCAACCGATGCCACAGGCGTGGCTGTCTCCCTTGCTGTGGCCGGCAGCGTTGCTTGTAAAGGTGGTGTGGAAGGGGAGATCGCAGGAAAGGCGCTGAGCAATGCCAGTACAGCCGCCTATGCAGAAACCACGGGAATTGATGGCGGCGAGGATAGCGATCAAATTATCAACACGGGAAATTTCAGCCTGCTTCAGGCGGAGTCGAGTTCAACAGGTGTGTCCGCAGCAGTGGAGATTTCGGCAGGAGTTGCTGCCGATGGCGATGCCAAGGTGAATGTCGAAGGCACAGCGGTGAGCGATGCCAGAGTCACGGCCGAGGCGAAAACCTCCGCAATCAGGGGGGGGGGCGGCGAGGATGAAATCATCAATACGGGAGATTTTGTCAATCTAAAATCGGCTTCGGACGCCATCAGTGTCGCTGCATCTCTAAATGTTACAGGAGCACTCGCCTTCAAAGGGGATGCCGATGCGAGTACTTCCGGATCAGCGGTGAGCGCGGCAAGTGCCAATGCCTTGGCAACGACTGTGGCAATCGATGGCGGTGCGGGAAACGATATCATCCGCAACACGGGAAATATCATCAATCTTGAATCGGACTCGACTGCTACGAGCGTATCAGCAGGCGTGAACGTTTCTGCGGTTGTCGCTATCAAAGGAAATGCAGAGGCGGACGTCACCGGGGAGGCGGTTGGAGACAGCAGGGTGATTTCCCGGGCACTGACTTTGGGCCTTGCCGGCGGCCTGGGTAATGACGAGATCGACAACGAAGGGGATATAAGTCTTCTTTCAACCGCGGATGCCACAGGAGTAGCAGCAGAACTCAATGTCTCTGCCAGTCTCAACTTCAAGGGTTTCTCGATGTCCGATGTTTCCGGCGCTGCAGCGAGCAACTCAGCTGTTTCAGCCAAAGCCGAAGCGATCGGTATTGATGGTGGCTGGGGGCGGGATACGATCCGCAATTCAG
>WTCI01000159.1 GCA_013138655.1 Desulfuromonadaceae bacterium
GGGAGATTAAATCAATTCATGTTTACGCAGCACGGTCTGTAGCTTTTCCAGGGTGGCTGCCTGCATGGCCACCAATGGCAGGCGGACATCGGCCTGACACTTGCCCATCAGTGCGGCGGAGGTTTTCACCGGCGTCGGGTTGCTTTCGATGAACATCGCCTGGTGAACATCGAGCAGTTCCAGGTGTAGTTTACGGGCATCATCCCAAAGGCCCTGCTGGATCGCTTTGACCATCGCTTTGACCTGCTTCGGCATGATGTTGGCGGTGACCGAGATGACCCCCTTGGCGCCGCAGGCCATCAACGGCAGGGTGAGGAAATCATCGCCGGAGATCACGTCGATTTTGTCGCCGGCCCGGGCAATGATCTCGCTGGCTTGGGTCAGGTCGCCGGATGCTTCCTTGATGGCGACGATATTGTCAAACTCCGCCAGGCGGATCGTCGTTGCGGCAGTCATGTTCATGCCGGTCCGGCTGGGAACATTATAGAGCACCTGCGGCAGGGCCACGCTTTCGGCAAGCGCCTTATAGTGTTGATAAAGTCCTTCCTGAGACGGCTTGTTATAGTAAGGGGAAACCAGCAACAGGCCGTCGGCCCCCAGTTCTTTGGCATGCCGGGAGATGGCGATCGCCTCGTCGGTGGCGTTGGAGCCGGTGCCGGCAATAACGGGAATCCGTTTATTGACCTGCTCGATACAGGTTTTGATGACCCGATCATGCTCCTCGTAGCTGAGGGTTGCCGATTCACCGGTGGTTCCGCAGGGGACGATGACGTCGGTGCCATTTTCAATCTGGAATTCGATCAGCTGGCGATAACTTTCCTCGTCAAAATTTCCTTCAGCAGTGAAGGGGGTAATGATGGCAACCATGGATCCGTGAAACATAATCTCTCCTCTGTTCGTAACCGGGTGTTGTCGGCAGGTTACATTGTTGCTTTTACCGTTGTCTCTCGTGAAGGTCAGAGCAAATAAAAAGGCCGTTGATGACGGCAGAATAAAAAAGTATTGCTAGCACAGCACCGGGGGAAAGTAAAGAATCCAGGGGCTTTGGCAGCGCAACTTTAACCTGTTTATCGGGAGCTTGGAGGACTGGTTAAATCCCTGTTCGGGGAATAACCGCAAGCTCCTCGGTGGACAACCCCTCAACCTGTTGCTCGCCCCGCTTGATCAGGGCCCTGACCCGGTAATGGTAACGGCTGCCGTTTTGGAGACCGAAGTCCTCGAAACTGGTCTGCTGCACGGGTTTTGGGTTGATGGGATAGGGAGTCGCGCCGCCGGCGTTCTGTCTCCGGTAGACCTGGTAGCCGAGCAGAATGTCATCAGGGGGTAGTGAGATGGCTTGCCACCCCAGTTTAACCGAACTGTCATGCGCTGCTGCGCTGAACTCTCCCGGAGCAGTCAGCGGTGCGGTGAAAATCTGTCGGAGGATGACCGCTCGACCGTTTTCTCCCGCAGCATTCCGCGGAACCAGCTTGTATTGGTAGCCGGTCCCGGCCTGCAGTTGTCGATCCCGAATCAGGTAACGTGCGCCGACCCGCTGTGCCGGGTCGGGAAATTCCGGGTTGATGCTGTGTCGCAGGGTTGAGCGGTCAAGGCACTCGGGGCAGTTATCCTGGGGATCGAAGGTCATGCGATAGATATCAAGCATCGGCGGTTGTTTGATCCCGCTGCCATCCATATTTTGCGTCGGCAGTTGCCAGCCCAGCAACAGGGTCTCCCCCTGTTGACGTAACTCCAGTGCTGTCGGGGCTCCGGGTCGCAGGGTTTCAAGGGGGCGTACCGGGCCTTTTTTCCCACAGGCGGCGAGGAGGATCAGGGCAAGGAGAAACAGGTATCTGATTCGCATAGTCATACCATTCGTTAAAGAGACGCTATTTCTTCAGCCGTGCCAGTTCCCGCTCGACCGCTTCACGGGCAGTGCCGCCGGTGGCCTTACGGGCGTTGACCGAGGCTTCGAGGGTGACATAGTCGTAGATGTCCTCTTCGATCAGGTCGGAGAACGCGCGAAATTCGTCGAGGCTCAATTCAGGGATATCTTTTCCGTTTTCAACGCAGTAGCGGACCGTTTTGCCGACCACCTCATGGGCCTGGCGGAACGGCAGTCCCTTGCGGACGCAGTAGTCAGCGACGTCGGTGGCGGTGGAAAAGCCGCGTGCCGCAGCGATGCGCATGTTGTCCCCCTTGACTTTCATCTCGGCGATCATCTCAGCAAAGATTTTCAAACTGCCCTTGACCGTGTCGAGGGTATCGAACAGCGGTTCCTTGTCCTCCTGCATGTCCTTGTTGTAGGCCGGCGGCAGTGACTTCATCAGGGTCAGCATGCTGACCAGGTTGCCGTAGACCCGCCCGGTCTTGCCGCGTACCAGCTCCGGCACGTCGGGGTTCTTCTTCTGCGGCATGATCGAGCTGCCGGTGCAGAAGGCATCGGTCAGTTCGATGAAGTTGAAATCGGCGCTTGACCAGAGGACCAGCTCTTCTGAAAGGCGTGACAGGTGCATCATCAAGATGCTGGCAAAGCTGCAGAACTCAATGGCGAAGTCGCGGTCGGAGACGCTGTCGAGGCTGTTGCGGGTTACGCCGTCGAAACCGAGCTGCTCGGCGACCCACTCGCGGTCGATATCAAAGGTGGTTCCGGCCAGGGCTCCGGCGCCGAGCGGCATGACGTTGAAGCGGGCACGTAGATCCTGCAGGCGACTGATGTCGCGGGAGATCATCTCCCGGTAGGCGAGCATGTGATGGCTGTAGAGCACCGGCTGGGCAGTCTGCAGGTGGGTGTAGCCGGGCATGATGACGTCAAGGTGCTCTTCGGCCTGCTTGATCAGTGAGGTTGCCAGCGCCGCCAGATAGTCGTGGATGGTATCGATCTCATCGCGCAGGTAGAGGCGGATGTCGACCGCCACCTGATCGTTACGGCTGCGGCCGGTGTGCAGTTTGCCGCCGACAGCGCCGATCCGCTCGATCAACCGGGCCTCGATGTTCATGTGGATATCTTCCAGCTCGACCGAAAACTCAACCTTGCCCGCCTCGATATCCTTGAGGATGCCATCCAGCCCGGCAACAATCTGCTCCGCCTCTTTGACGGCGATGATCCCCTGTTTGCCAAGCATCCGTGCATGGGCCTGGGAGCCCTGAATATCATAGGCATAGAGACGTTGGTCAAATTCGATCGAGGCGGTGAACTCTTCAACAAATTTATCCGTGGGTTGGGTGAATCGTCCGCCCCAGAGTTTTTTACTCATGGTTCAGTTTCTCCGTATTGACCGGCTGCACGGTTTCTCGGCAGCGGTTGTTCAGTGATCAGTCTGCCGATTTATCCTCTTCGATCCGTTGCCAGCCGCTGTTGCCGGCTTTGAAGATCGCGTGCAATTTCAGGGGTGCACGGGTGGTACGGGGATCGAGTTCATGGAACATCGGCAAGTTAAAGTAATAGAGCCGGGTTTTGCTGCCGAAGCGCAGGCGACATACCGGCAAGCCGTCAAAATTGTCGGTCTGATACTCCTCGCCGTCTGTCATCGTTATCTTGTGACTCTTGTGAATAATAACGGCGGAATGACCAAAGCTCAACGTTTCGCTCTTGGGCACGCCGCTGGTTTCCTCCGAGGTGTTGCAGAATACGGTTATGGTGTCCTTGACCCCTGGTGTATAGGCCAGGTACTCACCGTAAAAACCGTTGATCACATCGCGGAATGCCGGGTGCTCCGGTTTCGGGTTGCACTCGAGGACCAGCAACAGGTCAAGGCGCTGGCGGCTGTGGAAAAACAGCTGGTTCGATTTTTCGATAATGATGTTGATGTTCGACTGATAGAGGTCGCGGTAGATGTAGTCGAGGCAGATCAGCGGCATGAAGTTGAAGCAGTTTGGCTGGCAGCGGAACAGGGGGAATACTTTGCCTCGGTAAAGGTCGTGCTGCGAGTCAAGGTGCTCTTCGCCAACGAAGGGGTGGCTCTTGGCCTGGATGAAGACCCTGAGCCGGCCATCGGCTTCCTTAACTGCCGTGACTCCCCAGTTGGTCGGGATTTCGGTGATGTCGCCAGAATCCAGGTCTTTGATAACGGAATCCAGTACCTCTGCGTTATCGTCTGCGTAGCGCTCAAGAAACTCCCGGTATTTTGCCAGCGGGATATGATCGACCCCGAACATTGTGATCGTATTAGGCAGAAAGTGCTGCTCGATGAATTCCAGCGCCTCGGTAACATGTTCTGCCGGCATGGCGGCTTCGGGCAACAGCAGGAAGTGACATTTCTTCAGGTTGCCTGCCCCATTGGCGATCAGTTCAAAAATCGAACGGATCTGTTCCCATTTTGCCCAGGGATTGGCCAATTGGCAGAAAGAATCGGTCGAATTCAGGAAATTGGGGATCTGACAGACCATGCAGTGCAGATGGTGGTCGAGGGGCAGGTTGACGTTGAGTTGTTTTTCGACGATCTCGAACATCACCTGGGCTCAGTCGTTGAGGGCAGAAGGCCTTCTCCCGGGATTTCATCTTCCGTGACGATTTCCAGATGTGCAGCGCTCTGCAACGCAAGATCCGGAAACACCTTGCCGAGAATATGACAGCAGCCCGGCGGCATGGAGAGGGCGCTCAGCTGATCTTTGCTGAACCACACGGCCTCGGTACACTCACTGCCGTTGGGAGCAAGGTCGAAGGTCACCGGGGAAACCCGGTAATAAAGAATGACAAAATGATCTTGCTGGCTGCCGAGGTTGACATGCTCATAGACATCAATCAGCCCATCGACATGAACTTCAATGCCTATTTCTTCACGAACTTCACGGTGCAGGGCGGCAAGGATGGGCTCCCCGTGGTCGATCTTCCCGCCCGGCATCACCCACTGGCTGCAGAACGGCTCAATACAGCGGCGGGTTAACAGCACCCGATCATGACTGTCGATGATGCAGGCCACGACCGAAGTTTTTATCGCTTGTTTTTTAAAATCCATGCGGCGACCTGGAAAATTAAAGGTTGCGGGAATCGGCAGGTTAAAAAGCCTGCTGACCCCCGCAATCTGGGGGGCTTATTTCTTCGCCTGGCGCTGAATTGCGGCAATCCGCAGTCGCAGCGCTTGGAGCTTGATGAAGCCTTCGGCGTCGGACTGATTGTAAACCTCGTCCGCTTCGAAGGTGGCGAAGTCGATGTTGAACAGGCTGTCATTAGTTGAGTCGCGGCCAACGACGCGGCAGTGTCCCTTGTAGAGCTTGATCCGGGCCTTGCCGTTGACGGTCTGCTGACTCTCGTCGCTCAGCGCCTGCAGCACCACACGCTCGGGGGCGAACCAGAAGCCGTTGTAGATCATTGCCGCGTAGCGGGGCACCAGCGAGTCGCGCAGATGCATGACTTCGCGATCCATGGTGATCGACTCGACAGCGCGGTGGGCTTCTTCGAGGATGGTGCCGCCGGGGGTTTCATAGACGCCGCGGCTCTTCATGCCGACGAAGCGGTTTTCCATCAGGTCGACCCGCCCGATGCCGTGCTTGCCGCCCAGTTCGTTGAGCCTGGCCAGCAGTTTGGCCGGGGAGAGGCGCTCACCGTTGACAGCGACGGCATCACCCTTTTCGAACTCGATTTCGACATACTCCGCAGTGTCGGGAGCATCTTCCGGGGCAACGCTGAGCACGTACATGTGCTCCGGGGCCTCGGCCCAGGGATCTTCGAGGATGTCTCCTTCGAAAGAGATGTGCAGCAGGTTGCGGTCGCTACTCCAGGGGTTCTTTTTGCTGGTCGGCACCGGAATGCTGTGTTTCTTGGCGTATTCTTCCAGGGCGGTCCGGCTGTTCATGTCCCACTCACGCCAGGGAGCGATGACCTTGACGGCAGGGTCAAAATGGTAGTAGGCGATTTCGAAACGAACCTGATCGTTCCCTTTGCCGGTAGCTCCGTGAGAGACGGCGTCAGCGCCTTCCCTGGCGGCAATTTCCATCTGCGCCTTGGCGATCAGCGGCCGGGCGATGGAGGTGCCGAGGAAGTAACGTCCCTCGTAGATGGCGTTGGCGCGGAACATCGGGAAAACAAAGTCGCGGGCAAACTCCTCTTTCAGATCCATGATATGGCAGCTGCCGGCACCGGTCTGCCTGGCCTTCTCAGGAATGTTATCCAGTTCTTCTCCCTGGCCGAGGTCGGCCGAGTAGGCGATCACTTCGCAACCGTATTCCTCGATCAGCCATTTGAGGATAATCGAGGTATCCAGACCGCCCGAATAGGCGAGAACGGCTTTTTTGACTTGTCCATG
>WTCI01000263.1 GCA_013138655.1 Desulfuromonadaceae bacterium
GTTTTGTTTTTCAGACCTGCTGATATTTCTCCCGCAGAGCTTTTTTATTGACCTTGCCGACGCTGGTCTTGTCGATCGCTTCGACAAACTTGATTTTCAGCAGGATCACCTGCTTGGAGATGATCCCTTTGTCGATAAAGCCGTGGATGTGTTGCTGCAGCTTCTTTTCGCTGACCTCGGCAGCGGCTTTTTTCACGATCAGCGCCAGCGGTTTTTCGCCCCACTTGTCATCCGGCAGGCCGATGACGGCTGCTTCGCCAATGCTTGCATGGGTGCAGAGCAGGTCTTCCAGCTCCAGGGAGGAAATCCATTCGCCGCCGATCTTGATGACATCCTTGATCCGGTCGGTGATTTTCACGTAATTCTGCGCGTTACGGTTGGCCACGTCTCCGGTGTGCAGGTAGCCGCCGCGCCAGAGAACTTCCGAGTTGCGCTGGTCTTTCAGGTAGCCCTGGGTCAGCCAGGGAGCGCGCACCACGATTTCGCCGACGCTTTCTCCGTCCGGTGGGATGTCGGCCAACTCCTCGTCCACCACCCGTAGCTTGACCAGCGGCAGCGGTCGGCCCGTCTTGCAGCGGATTTCCAGCTCTTCTTCATTGCTCAGGTCATCATCGGTGACGTGGGCGAGGGTCAGTAACGGGCAGGTTTCCGACATGCCGTAGCCGGAGTAGAGATCAATCCCCCGTTTCAGGGCTGCGGCACACATCGCCCTGGGCAGTGCCGCGCCGCCGATCAGAACCTTCCAGTTCGACAGATCGATTTCAGCAAAAGAGGGATGACTCATCAGCAGATGCAGAATGGTCGGAACACAGTGGGAGAAGGTGACCTGCTCCTTGTCGATCAGTTTCAGCAGCATGTCGGGGGTGTATTTCCCGGGGTAAACCTGTTTAATGCCGAGAGAGGTTGCCATATAGGGGATGCCCCAGGCATGCACATGGAACATCGGGGTGATCGGCATATAGACATCATTTTGATGTAAACGCCCCTGCTCGGCACTGGTGCCGAGCGCAGCCAGGCTGGCAAGCGTGTGCAGGACCAGCTGACGATGACTGAAATAGACCCCTTTGGGCAGGCCGGTGGTGCCGGTCGTATAGAAGGTGGTGGCCCGGGTGTTTTCATCGAAATCGGCGAATTCAAAGTGATCGGCCGCCACATCGAGCAGCGCCTCGTATTCGCCCGCGAAACTCAGGGATGTTTCCAGCGGCTGTTGCCCGTCCTGCAACAGGACGTAGTCCCTGACCGTATCGATCCGCCCTTTGATCTGTTGGAGAATCGGCAGGAACTCCTCGTTGACCAGAATATAATCGTCCTCGGCATGGTCGATGGTGTAGAGGATCTGCTCCGGCGACAAGCGGATGTTGACGGTATGCAGCACCGCACCGAGCATCGGGACGGCGTAGAAACATTCCAGATAGCGGTGGCTGTCCCAATCCATCACCGCGACCGTATCCCCCGGCTGGACACCGATTTCAGTCAATGCGTTGGCCAGTTTGCAGACCCGCTGATGGAACTCTGCATAGGTAAAACGCATTTGATCGCGGTAGACGATCTGCTGTTGCGGATCATCGACCACGGGAGCCTGCAACAGGTTTTTGATCAGCAGCGGGTAGGTATAGGCGGACATGGTGCGCTGGATGAGGTTGTCGGACATAAGATCTCCTTGCCGGGTGTTTGTTGATGCGGATTTAAATTGTCGATTTTGGTTATCTACTTCGCTCCAGCGAATCTACTATGAAAGCAAATATTGGCCACAGACACGTACGGACAGAGGCGGGACGTAAAACCTGAAATCAGAAAAGTTCACAACCCTCCTCACGCCTGTTCACTACGTTCACTCAAGACACTAAGATCACGAAGGAAACCCATTATTCAGGTTTTGATCTTAAACCCATAAATACGCTTTTGCTCTTGTTCTTCTTAGTAGGCTTTGTGGCTTTGTGCGAGATAAGGTTTTGATTTTGTCCCGCAGTTGTCCGTATGTGTCTGTGGCAAAAAAGGCTTCTGTTTTCGTTTTTCAATCGACCAATCAGAACCCAACTTGAGTAAAGTGAATAACCGGATTGTTGATAGAATGGGAATATAGTCGGTTGTTCGGAGGCATGGCAAGGGTTGATGCTTGTGGGCATCGATTAGCCGGGCTAGAATGTTTCCGTCCGGAAACGGTTCTTTTCCGCCGTGGCCGTGTCAATCTGCGCCGTGTCAATCTGCGGGCTTGTTTGTGCGGAGGCGTACCGATGTACGCCTCCGCACAACCCCTTGATTTCCTTGCCACGACGAAAAATCCCGCGTTCCCGACTCGGAAACCTACCAGTTCCAGGAGGGTGATTATGAAGCTTCCGACTCCTCTGTTTGAGGGGGTATTGGTGCGCCGTTACAAGCGTTTTTTTGCCGATGTTGAATTGGCTGATGGTTCTGTGGTGACGGCTCATACGCCGAATACCGGCAGCATGAAGCAATGTGCCGTGCCGGGGTTTCGGGTGCTGATTTCCAGAGCGGATGATCCGAAACGCAAGCTTAAATTTACTCTGGAATTGATCCGCGTCGGCGAGCACTGGGTCGACACCCATACCCAACGGACCAACCGTCTGGTGGCGGAAGCGCTGCGTAACGGTTGGATTGAAGGGCTGTGCGGCTACGAAGTGACACCGGAATACAAGATCGGTGACAGCCGTATCGATTTCTTTCTCGAAAAGGGGGGCGAACAAATTCTGCTTGAAGTGAAGAATGTCACCCTCTGCTGTGCGGAGGCTGTTGCCTGTTTTCCCGATGCCGTCACCATCCGCGGCCGGAAGCACCTGCGTGAATTGTTGGCGGCGAAACAGCAGGGTTGCCGTGCGGTGATTTTTTATCTCGTCCAGCGCGCCGAAGCGACCAGTTTTACTCCGGCTGATGCGATCGATCCCGAGTATGGCCGCCTGTTGCGGGACGTGGTTGACGGAGGAGTGGAAGCACTGGCCTATAAGACGGTCGTGAGCCCGGAAGAGAACCGGGTAGCTGTGCAAATTCCAGTGATTTTATAGACAGGATTCGTTCCATGCGTGTTGTCGGACTGATTACCGAGTACAACCCATTTCACAATGGCCATCTGCATCACTTGCGGGAGAGCCTCAAAGCCGCTGACGCCGATGTCTCGGTCGCGGTGATGAGCGGGCATTTTCTGCAGCGCGGTGAACCGGCGCTGGTCGATAAATGGTTGCGCACCGAGATGGCCCTGGCCGCCGGGGTCGATCTGGTCATCGAGCTGCCACTCCCCCGGGCTTGCAGCAGTGCGCCTGACTTTGCCCGCGGCGGGGTGCTGGCTCTCGATGCTCTCGGGGGGATTGACGCGCTGTGTTTCGGCAGTGAAGCTGGAGAACTCGAGCCGTTGCGGTCATCTGCTGAGCAGCTCGTCGCCAAGGAAAACCTCGTTCGACAAAAGACCGCTGCCCTGTT
>WTCI01000243.1 GCA_013138655.1 Desulfuromonadaceae bacterium
CACAGGAAATTCTCGCGGGGGAATTCTATGCCGACCTTTCCGCGTATAAAGGGGATTTTTTATTAACCGGAAAATTCGCCCCCGACACAGGGGAATTGCACGCCGGATCTTTCAAAATCAACCTTCCTCAACTCGGGGCCCTGGCCGCTACGGGGCTGTTCAGCCCGGAACGTATCAGCATGCAAGGTCATATTGAGCTTGCTGACCTGGCCGAAAGCTACGGGGAACATATCGGGCCGCTATTGAGCGGATTCCAACCGGCGGCGGCAGAGCTGGCTCTCGAAGGCGGAATGTCGCTCGACTACAACCTGCTCTGGAATCTTGACGGTTGGCAAACAAACGGGAGCTTACAGCTCCGGGGACTGAATGCTTACCGGGATCGTCCCCGGTTGGAGATCGTTGACGGAACCGGCTCCATCCCCTTTGCAGTCAGCTTCGGAAAAGCTCCGGCCGCAGAAATTCCTGCCGCAGAATATTCCGGGGAAATTTCTTTCGGGGCCTTGTCTGCCGGTTTGGCAAGCCTGGAGGAAGGTCGTCTGGAACTGGCCGCGTCAACCAACCGTCTCACCTTCCGTTCGCCACTGTTGCTGCGACTTGCCGGCGGCCGGGTGGCGATTGAGAATCTCATCCTGGGGTGGCCGTCCGGCAAACCGCAAGGCTCAGTCAAAATCAACATTGCCGAGGTCGACCTTGAAACATTGACCGAAGAACTCGGACTGCCGGTGATGCAAGGCAGGTTCAGCGGTGACCTGGGAACAATCCGCTATGCCGACCGACAACTCAGCACCGACGGCCTCGCCGGCATCGAAGTCTTCGGCGGCCGTTTCCAATTGAGTAACATGCGTTACACTGACCCATTCTCCAGCTATCCGACCTTTCATACCGATATCGACTTCTCCGGGCTGGACCTGTTGCAGGCGACCCGAACCTTCGACTTCGGTGAAATGAACGGTATACTCGACGGACATATTCATGGTTTTAAATTATTCGGCAGCACGCCTGCCGCTTTTGAAGCTGCGGTGTCAACCCGCAAAAAAGGCAAACGCAACATCAGTGTCAAAGCCTTGAACAATCTCAGTATTCTCAGCCAGGGCGGGATTTCGTCCGCTCTGTCCCGGGGCATCTACCGCTTCATCGATTTTTATCGTTATCAAAAGATCGGTTTCAAATGCTCGCTGGAAAATGATATCTTTACCCTGTTGGGGACGGCTCTGCCCGGATCGGACCGGTACCTGGTCCACGGTGGGCTGCTCCCGCCCCGGATCAATATTACGACAACCACGCCGACCATCTCTTTCAAAGAGATGGTGAATCGCCTTGGCCGTATCGAACGGGCAGGAAGCTAACTCGCACCCATCCGGAAACTACAGTATAAGAGGGAGGATAAAGATGAAAACAATCACTCGCAGTTTAAGCCTGTTGCTGGCACTGACGGTTATCTCTTGCGTAACCATTAATATCTATTTTCCGGCAGAGGAAATCCGCGGAGCCGCGGATAAAATCGTCAACGAAGTCTGGGGCGACCGCATCCGGAACGGAACTGAAGAAGTGGCGCCACAGCCCATGGAGAAAGCCCCCGGCAGCAGTTTTTACAATCTTTTGCGGCCGGGAAACGCATTTGCAGGCCAGGATATCAATGTCAGTACCCCGGCAATCCGGGGCATCAAAGCTTCGATGAAAAACCGCTCCGGCCAGTTGATCGGTTTCCTTAACGCGGGAAATGTCGGACTCAGTCACGATGGTTTGCTCAAGGTCCACAGCACCAACGGGTTGAACCTTAAACAGAAAGGCCAGGTCAACAAGCTGGTTAAAGCGGAAAATCTGGACCGCAAACGCCTTTACAAGGAAATCGCCGTCGCCAACGGCTTCCCGGGCAAGGTCGGTGAGGTTCAGAATATTTTTGCCGATTCCTGGCGCAATCAGGCCAAGAAAGGCTGGTATTTGGAAAAGCCTGACGGGAGCTGGGGACAGAAATAACCGGATCCATGCGATAAAACGGCAAATTTTGTCACCGATCAGACGGTCAAACCGGAGGAGCGGCTTTTGTTTTTAGAAAATATTGTTGCTTTCGCCAAGAATAGATGCACTCGCAAAAAGTCATGAGATGGCTAAGCAAAAATGGGGAAAAATGAATGCAAATATCGTAATCGTTGGTGGGGGACCGGCAGGAGTCATTACCGCCCTGACAGCTAAAAGTGTTTATCCGGATAAAACGGTTTTACTGGTAAAAGAAATAGGGGATGGGGTTATCCCTTGCGCCATTCCCTATATGATGCATACCATGCCTGATCCCAGTCAAAACACAATGGGCAATATGCCTCTGGACAACGCAGGAGTTGAAATCCTGGTGGATAAGGCCGTTGATCTGGATGTCGCTCAATGCAAGCTAAGCCTTCAATCCGGAAAAACCATTATCTTTGAAAAACTTGTATTGGCTACCGGCTCAACGACCATAACACCCCCCATTCCAGGTATTGACAAGCAGGGTGTCTTTACCATTGAAAAAAGCCTTACAGCCAACACAAAGCTTCGGGAAGAAGTCAGTAAGGCAAAAAATGTGGTGATCCTTGGAGGAGGTTTTATCGGCGCAGAGTTCGCTGACGAAATTGCTCGAGGATCCGGTTCAAAAGTGCACATCGTAGAAATGCTGCCGAAGCTATTGAATACCGCCTTTGATGACGAATTCTGTGATAGTGCGGAAAAGGAACTCGAGGAACTTGGAGTCGGTATCCATACAGGCAGGAAGGCCGTCTCTATAGAAGGAGGCAAGCGGGTTGAATCTATAGTTCTGGATAATGGAGAAAAACTGCCGGCGGATATGATCGTAATCGGGATCGGCGGCAAGCCCAACACAGAACTTGCAAAACGGGCCGGCCTTCCGTTAACGGAACGCGGGTCCATCTGGGTGGATTCCTATATGCGGACTAAGGGAAAAAATATCTTCGCGGTAGGGGATTGCGCACTGAAGCGGGATTTTTTCACGAGAAAAGAAGTCCCTGTATGGCTCGCCTCCACTGCCACAGCAGAGGCGCGGATTGCTGGCACAAACATATACGGTATTCGTGTTCTACGTCAAATTCAGGGAACGGTTTCTGCATTTTCGACTAAGATCGGCAATCTATCATTAGCAAGTGCAGGAATGATCAGCAGCGCATGCGAAAAAGAAGGGTTCAGGGTCGTATCGGGAAGCGCTGTTGCGCCTGACCGACACCCTGGCGTTTTGCCCGGTGCGACAGAACTCAAGGTAAAGCTAATCTTTGCCGACAGAGCCGGTGTATTATTGGGAGGGCAAGTAAGCGGCGGACCTTCTGTAGGTGAACTCATCAACGCAATTGCCATCGGCATTCAGATGAAACTGAATGTAAGGGAGTTGGATATGATGCAAATAGCGACACATCCCTTGCTTACCCCGGCACCTACGGTACACCCGCTGGTAAATGCAGCCCACCAAGCCTTGTCCAAACTGAGGGCCACTATATAAGGAATCTGGTTATCCACTTCGCTCCCGTTGAGACATAAACGTTGGCATAATCTGGTCTCATAACAAGTAAGAAGTCCAAAGATGAAAGAAGATTTCCCTGCCGAATAAGTGTCACGTCGCCGCCTATTTCAACCGTTGGATTTCTCAAGGAGGAAATGAAAATGCTATTTATTACAAATCGATTTCCAAAGCAGAGTATTCGAACACGTGTTGGCCGCAAATTTGATTTTGATCTGGATAATAACGCTGCAGGTAATTCAGTGTTTTTTTGTGAGCGGCTGGGCGAAAAAGATTATCAGGAAATTGGCAATATTGATTTTCTGACAAGACTTAAAGAGTCAGAATGCCGACAGATTTTAATATACATCCATGGGTTTTCTAATCTTCCGGAAAGTGTGTTTTCTGCAGTTGATGAATTTCAATGTCTGTGTGAAAAACAGAAAAAGGATGAAGTTCTGGTGATTCCTATTGTTTGGCCCTGCGATAATGACTTAGGAATGATTAAAGACTACTGGGATGATCAAAAAGCCGCTGATCAGAGTGCGTTTTCTTTTTCAAGGGTTCTGGAGAAATTTTTGGCATGGAGGAGTTCAGAAAAACACAACCCCGAAGACGACCTCTGTTTAAAAAGAATCAATATTCTGGCTCATTCTATGGGAAATCGGGTGCTGCGGGAAACATTGTCAGCCTGGAATAAATATGATCTGCCTCAAGGAGTACCCCTGATTTTTAGAAATACGTTCTTAGTGGCTGCGGATGTTGTCAATGAAACATTACATGAAGGAGAACCGGGCAGGATTATTTGTCATGCTTCACGTAATGTCATTGTTTATCATGCATCGGACGATCTGGCATTGAGAGCCAGCAAGGCATCCAATCTCAAGAACAAAATCGCCTCGCGCAGGTTGGGGCATACGGGACCGGAAAACATGGATAGAACACCAAGGAATGTCTATTCAGTTGATTGTGATGATGTTAATAATGCATACGATAGACCAAAAGGACATTCGTATTTCAGGTCCGGGACAACAAAAGGTACTGCTGGAGAGGTGTTCAACCATATTTTTGATTGTCTTCTCTCGGGGCGGGTATTTCCGGACGATGAATACCGTAGATCTTCAATAGTGAGGGTAAAGAGATAAATCCAACAAGTAAATCCATTACGAAAGCAAATATTGCTGCACTCGCAAAAAGTCACGAGATGGCTAAGCCAGTGTCCCCTCTCCCTGAGGGAGAGGGGACTTTTTTTCACCACAGCTGAAGATTAGCGCTAATCAGATTAATTTGTAACTATTCAGAACGGGCGCTGATGTGCTGGTGCCGCCCATTCCAAGGGCCGCATGAACCCATCCCTGGGGCTTGACTGTCGCCATCCGGGCGACAGACACCCTTTCCATGGGCACCACCAGCACATCTTGCTCAACAGTTACATTAATTTTACCCTTGGCGGCTTTGCGCGAGATAAGATTTTGCTTTTGTCCCGCAGTTGTCCGTGCGTGTCTGTGGCAAAAAAAGTTTTCTGTTTTCGTTGTACAATCGATCAACCAGAATCCAACTTGAATACATTGGATAACCGCAATATCTATGATATCGACTTCCGAGGTCTGAAATGAACCAAAGCCATGTCACGGTCAAACAACTGATTGCCCGGATGCAGAAGGAAAAGAATTTTCCGGCAATTTCACAACATATCACTGAGCTCAATTCCAAAGCGTCGCCGACCAGCGAATCATCAGCTAGCGAACTGGCTGCCCTGATCCTGCGTGACTACTCGCTGACCAGCCGCTTGCTGAAAGTGGCCAACTCGGCCATGTATGGTCAGTTCTCCGGCACCATCTCGACGGTGTCGCGGGCGGTGGTGGTTCTCGGCTTCGAGCAGGTGCAGTTGACCGCCGCCGGGCTGATCTTCTTCGAACACCTGCAGGACAAATCCAAATCCCACTACATCAAGGAAGCCGTTCTTTCGGCCTTTTTAAGCGGCATTCTGGCCCGCGACCTGGCCAAAAACATGGACATCAAGGGCTGGGAAAATTTCTACATCGGCGCCATGTTCCACAACTTCGGCCGCCTGCTGACCATGTATTATTTTCAGCAAGAGTTCGACCTCTACCAACAGCTGCTGGCCGCAGGAGACCTTGACGAAGAAACCGCCGCCCGCCGGGCCTTGGGAGTTTCTTTTGCCGATCTGGGAATTGGCGTCGCCAATTCATGGGGCCTGCCGGACCAGATTGTCGTCAGTATGAAATCACCGCAGGAAGGCGAACGAAAAGAGGAGGGCAAAAAGGTCAAGCATCATCAGCTGCTGCCCCGCTTTGCCAACGAGCTCTGCGACATCACCATGAACGTGCCACCAAACAAGCGCCGCGAACAGCTGATCAAGCTTCTGGAGAAATACCGTAAACCCTACCCGGTTCGGCAGAACGAAATCGTCAACATAATGGATGCTGCCATCAAGGAGATGCAGAAATTCACCGACGTTCTGCGGCTCGATCGTACCGATCTCGCGCAGCTGGACCGGCGCAGCTTCAATGCTACCGAAGAGCCGCCTGTCATTTCGGAGCAACAAGCTGCCGCGACCCTGCACAAGTTCGAAATCACCGATCCGGACCAGCCCCCGCATCGCCTGACCACAGCAGAAGAACGCAAGCAGCATCTGCAAGGGGGCATCCAGGAGATTACCAACGTCATGCTGGACGACTTCACCCTGGATGAAATTCTCAGCATGATCCTTGAAACCATCTACCGGGGGATCGGTTTTAACCGGCTGGTGATTTTCTTCAAAGATCCACGTTCTGACAAGATGCAAGCCCGTTACGGTCTGGGACCGAACACTGCAGAAATCGTCGAGAACTTCAGTTTCCCGATTGACAGCAAGGCCAACGACCTGTTCAACACGGCGCTGAACGGCAATAAAGACTTGTACATCGGCAATATTTCCGACATTGAAATCCGTGAATTCAAACCGGCCTGGTTTGTCGGCTCGATATTCTCCCCCAGCTTGGCCATCTACCCGATCGTCATCAACCAAAAGAGGATCGGCTTGATCTACGGCGGCCACGACGAAGCCGGCGAGCACCTCGACCGGGAACAACTCAACGCCATGAAAACCCTGCGTAACCAGGCAGCGTTAGCGATCAAGCAATCTTTTACCGGGTCTTGAAACCAAATATCCTGAGGTGGTAAGAAACCTTTGCCAACAACACCCTGGCTTAATCCATTCCAGGCCCTTCAAGCAGAGCCTGTTTTATTAAAATCGGAATATTATGCGCACCTACCACGACTGTTTGCCCTGCTTTATGAAACAGACCCTCAGCGTGCTGGAGATGGTCGATAGCGACGATACCACCCGCGAAAACACTCTGCGTTCTGTTCTACGACAGATGAGCACCATCGACTTGCACCGGTCTCCCCCTGCAATGGCGCGGGAGATACACCGCCTCATCAGGGAAACCTGCGACAACCCAGATCCATTTTACAACGAAAAACAGCGCTACCAAAAACTGGCCATCCGACTGCTGCCACAGATTGAGCAAGACGTACTACTGGCCGCCGACCCCCTGCGTGCCGCTGTGCAAATGGCTATCGCAGGCAACAGCATCGACCACGGCGTCTACCATGACATGACGGAACCCCAAGCCCTGGCCGCCATTGAACAGGGGTTGCAGACCCCGCTGCAGGGCAATGTGGAAGAGTTTGCCGAGGCCATTGCGGGAGCACAAACAATTTTATACCTGGGAGATAATGCCGGTGAAATCGTGCTGGATAAACTTCTGCTCAAGCAGTTACCAATGGAAAAAACCACCTTTGTGGTACGCGGCGGCCCCATTTTGAATGACGCTCTGTGGGCCGATGCCGAACAAGCTGGAATCACCGAACTGGTCCACGTCATCGACAACGGAGACGACACCCCCGGCACCTTGCTCGAACATTGTAGCGCCAAGTTCCTGGAGATGTTCAGACGGGCTGATCTGATTATCGCCAAAGGGCAGGGAAACTATGAAACCCTCAGCGAGGTGCCGGGCAATATCTTCTTTTTACTCAAAGCCAAATGCCCGGTGATCGCACGTCACATTGGCTGCGAACTGGGCAGCGCGCTGTTGTTTCGGCGCCCATAAAAGCGAGCACGTGGTCAGCTCCTGCAACACAACAAATCTGTGCAACCTATACGGAAATTTTAAAAGTGGGGGGAAAAGTCATGAATCATAAAATCAAAAACCAGCAGAATATCTCTAAGCACTGCATGGTCTGCGGTATCGAGAATCCCTACGGTCTGAAGACCCGTTTCTACGAAACCGAGGAGAATGAAGTCATTGCCCTGTTTTCTCCACAGGACGTTCATCAAAGCTACCCGGACATTGCCCACGGTGGCGTCACGGCGGCGATTCTGGATGAGACCATCGGCCGGGCGATCATGGCGTTTTATGATCAGAACACGTTCGGGATCACCATTGAATTGAATGTCAAGTACAAGAAACCCGTTCCTCTAGGAGTGGAACTCAAGGCGGTCGGTCGTATCACCAAAGACAGCGGACGGATCTTCGCCGGCACGGGTGAACTCTATCTTCCGAACGGTGAACTGGCAGCAACGGCGGAGGGGAAATACCTGAAACGGAATCTTGAGCAAATTACCGATACAGAGTTCATCAATAATGAATGGTTTCCCCCGGTCGAAGACTTACCGGATGGGATAGAGCTGTAAAACTTCAGGGAACTTCATTTATATAAAAGAAAGATCCGGCCACCATTACAGCAACCGGATCTTTTAGCTCATTCTCTGGTTTGCTTCTCAGAATTTACCGAAATCGGTATCATCCAGGGCAATGACCTTCCGGGGACTTTTCTGTGCAGGCTGCCCCCAGTTGTTATCCGGTTGGCTTTTGACCACTGGACGGGGTTGCGGCTGATAATTCACCTGTTGTTGAGGTTGCCCCTTAAGCTGAAAACGTTTGAGCATATTCAGGAGTTCGGCAGCCTGACTGGACAGTTCTTCGGCTGCGGCTGCACCTTCTTCGGCGGTGGCGGTGCTCTGCTGGATCACCTTATCGATCTGTCCCAATCCTTCATTGATCTGTGAAATCCCTTCGGCCTGCTCATTGGAAGCTGCGGCAATCTCTTCGGCCAAGTCAGAGACCTTGGAAACTCCCCCGAAGATATCTTCCAGTGATTCGGCAGTCTGGCTGGCGATCTCGGCACCGTTTTTGGTTTTCTGAACTGAACCTTCAATCAGTTCAGCAGTCTCAGACGCAGCCTTGGCACTGCGAGCAGCCAGGTTACGGACTTCCTCGGCAACCACGGCAAAGCCTTTCCCATGTTGTCCTGCGCGGGCAGCTTCCACGGCAGCATTCAGTGCCAGAAGGTTGGTCTGGAAGGCAATTTCATCAATCACTTTGATAATCCTGTTGATGTTCTGTCCCGCTTCACTGATGTCCGCCATGGCAGAAACCATCTGTTCCATTTTGGCTTTTCCTTCTTCAGTTGCCTGCTTGGCTTCACTGGAGAGCAGGTTAACCTGATGGGCATTTTCAGCGTTCAGCTTGGTCTGGCCGGACATTTCATCGAGGGAACTGGAAATTTCCTCCAGAGATGCGGCCGATTCTGTTGCTCCCTGGGAGAGAGACTGGGAAAAATCGCTCACATTGACACTACCGGAAGAAATCTGTTGTCCGGTGGTCTGAATAGCTCCCATAACCTTGTTCAGATCCGCTTCAAGTTTATTTAATGCCCCACGCACCTCGTCCTGGCTGTCACGCGGCAGAATATGCAGATTCAGATTTCCATTGGACAGCTTTTGGAGAGCGTCAATCACCTCATTCTGCAGGCTGTCGGCAAATCGATCCATGGTCTGAGCCATACGCCCAACCTCATCAGACTGATTCATGTTCAGACGCTCTGACAGGTGCCCTTTTTCCAATTCTCCAAGCATATCAACTGTTTTTTGGATGGGCCGGGAGATGGAACGAGCGAGGAAAAAAATCAGTACTGATGTAAAGAGAATGGCAGCCAGCAGAATCCCCAGGATTTTATAGAAAACCCTGTTGACTTCAGCTTGCAAATTGTCAGCATAGACACCGCTACCGACGATCCAGTTCCAGGTTGGGTGCTTCTTGACATAGGACAGCTTTGGTTGTGGTTTCTCCTTACCAGGTTTAGGCCACTGGTAGTTGACAAATCCGGCACCATTTTTCTCAGCGACCTTGACCATTTCGACAAACAGGTGCAATCCATCCGGATCTTTTGACCCGGACAGGTCCTTGCCGTCGAGGGCCGGTTTAATCGGGTGCATGATCATTTTAGGCTGGGTATCGTTAATCCAGAAGTAAATCTTACCTCCTTCGTAGCGCAAGTCTTTGATGGTGTTTTTGGCGAGAGTTTGTGCCTCTTCAACGGTCATTCCATTATCGACCATTTTGCTGAAATGGTCGATAACGCCCCATGCTGTATCGACAGATGCGGCAAGTTTTTTTTCAGCCGCAATATACACTTGACCTTTGTAGCCGGTGTATATCCAGAGCAAACTGATAGAAAAAATGAGTAGCAACAGAATGGCGACCAAATAGATTTTTTTGCCAATACTGAGATTGCTGAGACGCATGCAGATGCTCCTTAACTGATTTTTTAAGTGAATTAAGTTGGTTATCTCCGGAATCATTCCTGTGTGAGAAACGATGTCAGGAGTGGACTCTCGGTACCACAAGTGATATATGGCAATTTTTAGATTAATTGAAACTTATTGTCAATAGATAATTCGATTTTAATTAATGTAAAAAAAGATAAAAAAAGAGCCTTTACGCAACCGAACATTAACCTTCGACTATAAAATTTCCGTAAACTTCACGACATTTTCTGCACATATCAAAATAATATATTCCAAATATATGTATTTTAGAATATAGTGTCCGTAATCGGCCATCATACGCTCAGGAAACCATGGATATGCTGCAAACAATCAGAGAAAAACTTGAGTTCACATGTTCAGCAATTATAGTATGATTTACGTTCCTCATGAGAAAAAAAACTTGCTGATAATTTAATAATTCTCGGCTCCTCTGTCTCTATCATCACTCAAAAAAGGGAACCCACAAAATGGACAAACAATACGACATGATTGTCATTGGGCTTGGCCCGGCCGGTATGGCATTGTCGGTCATTGGCACAGCAATGGGACTGAATGTACTGGGCATCGAAAAGGATAAACTTGGCGGTGAATGCCTGAATACCGGTTGCATCCCGAGTAAGGCCCTGCTGAAAATCGCCTCGGTCCGCAAAACCGTTGCTGAACTCGACAAATATGCCCTGGAAAAAACCGATCTTCCCCTGCCCCAAAAGCCGTTCGAGCATGTTCAGAACCATTTGAAATATATCAACGAGGTAAAAACCGCCTCCATGCTCGACAAGGTGGAGGTCATCATTGACAAAAACGGCGCAGCTTTTGTCGATTCGAAAACCGTTCAGGTGGGCGGCAAGAATTACACTGCCAGGCAAATCTACATCACCACAGGAACCAAACCCTTCATTCCGCCGATTCCCGGAATCAAAGGGGTTGAATCCCTGACCAACGAGAATCTCTTTTTTCTGGAAGATGTCCCGGAATCACTGTTCATCATTGGCGGTGGCGCCATCGGCTGTGAAATGGCCCAGGCCTTTGTCCGTCTCGGCAGCAAGGTCGTGCTGGCCCACATGGATCCTCACCTGCTACCGATGGCCGACCTGGAAGCGGCTCAGATTCTGGAAGAGCAGCTCACCAAAGAGGGTGTTGAAGTGCATAATGCCACCAGCATCCAGAGTGTCAAAAACGCCGACGGAAAAATCGTTCTGGAAACCGACAAGGGAGAATTCAGCTGCGACAAACTGCTGGTGGCCGCGGGAAGAAAACCTTCCCTGAATGGCTTGGGTCTCGACAAGGCCGGAATCAACTACGACAATAAAGGGATTAGTGCTGATGACTATGGCCGCACCAATGTACCCAACATCTGGGCGGTCGGTGACTGTAACGGCAAAGCTCTGCTCAGCCATGCCGCCATGCACCAGGGGATGCTCTCGCTGATGAGTTCGGTGATGCCTTTTATGCGTCGCCTGAAATTCAAATATAACAGCTACCAAGTGCCCTGGTCGGTCTTTACTGATCCCGAAGTGGCCCAGGTCGGCAAGACCGAACAACAGCTGCAACAAGAGGGGATCAAGTACGAAGCGGTTAAAGCCAGCTATGCCGATTACGGCCGCACCATCACCGATGGCAAAACCACCGGCTTCGTCAAGGTCCTGGCCAGCCCCTTCGGTAAAATCTATGGCGTGACTGCGGTGGGTGAAGCCGCCGGCGAAATCATCCACGAATATATTCTCGCCATGCACAAGAGAATCCGCCTGCATGACATCATGCTGATGCAGCACTCCTTCCCGACGGTTGCCTTGCTGAACAAACGGGTTGCGGAGATCTGGATGATGAAAAAGATGAAGAATCCAATGCTGCAAAAAATTATCTGTTTCATGTTCAGACGTTTCTGATCCACTCAGACTGACGATAAATGCCGTGCCTTCAGCAATACATCCCGGAGGCACGGCCCCCCTCCTGCTTGCTCTTCAGACAATCCATTGACTCCCCTCAACATCCTCAAGGGAAATATGATAAAATCGGACGTATTTTTAGTTCGATTTACGTAACTATTCAGCATTGTCAGATCAGGAGAAAAAACACCTGTCATCCCTTAAGTGCTGCTATCGGGGATCCAGTCTTTCTGCCTTCTGAAATCTGGATTCCGGCTAAAATCCTGCCGGAATGACTGGCCGGAATGACTGTCTTTTATGCTGTGCTGAATAGTTACCGACTTACAAGTGTACAATTCCCAAAACCACTGGAGGCCAATAAATGCTTGATTTTATTCAACAGTTCAATCCAGTCACCCAGGCATTTCTGGCAACTCTTTTCACTTGGGGGCTGACCGGTGCCGGAGCCGCC